>CAVBNJ010000029.1:0-16198 GCA_963596755.1 bacterium | reverse complement strand
GGTATATACACCTGCGCTGTTCCCCACCGAACCGCCGCCGGCTGCATTTTCCTGTGTGATATCTACCGTGTACGTGATTTCATATTTTTCTTTTTTCCCAAGCGGATCCAGATCTTTCACTTCAAAATACGGCTTTCCGTCTGAACCAGTTCCCACACTCGGCACGGTACTCACTGTCGTTTCTGTTCCGTCTTCGCTCACTTTCTTGATCGTAAACGTTCCTTCATATCCGGCCTGCAGATTATCTGCTCCCTGTGTCAGGTTCAGAATATCTTTGATCGATACATTTTCCTCGAACGTTCCCGACTCGCTCCATGCGGTTACCGTGTAAGTGATGGATTTCCCATCATCGTTCAGCTTTCCATCTTTGGAAATGTTCAAATCATATTTACTTTTATCTTTTTCAATGGTAATTTGATCATTTGATCCAGGGAAAACAATTGTTTCGGAATCGTCGGTTCCTGTTTTATTTACCGTACCTTCACAGAAAATATCTCCGGCAAAACTCTGGGTTGGATCAAATACCGTTTTGTCCAGTGAAATAGTTACCAGACCATTTTTATCGATCGTATACTGACCTACTGTTTTACCGTTCTGCACAACCGGACCCGTCATCTCATTTTCGAATTTAAAGTTCTCCGGGATCTGGTACAGCAGTTCCGTAACTTCCTCCGGAATACCGCCGTTGATCAGGTATTCAATATCTATTTTTACTTTATCGCCCTCAGTTAATGTTTCACCCTCTCCGAGTGCTTTCCATTCCCCGTTGACTAGCTTTTCGATTCCTACCTTTTTTACGTTATAATCAACAAGGTTTGCCGAAGATCCTGCCTGTACCGCCACACCGTCAGCTGCTTTCTGCTCCGCCTCCGGCGCCGCATCTTCTTCCGCAGTACTTTCGCTTTCTGCCTTTACCTCCTGCTGTTCTTCCGTCTTATCCTCTTTTTCTTCTGTCTGATCGACCGCAGCATCCTCTTCCGGATTCTCTGCCATCTCTCCATATCCGGCGATCTTCGCATCATCCGCCGCATACGTCACTTCCGCAACGGCGTCCCTGCCGTCTTTTTTGCAGTCGCCCTCGATGGTTTTGATCTGTTTTCCGTCTTCGCTGATGCTCTCTACAATGCCCACGCGTTCTGCCGTGCCGTCCTGGTCTTTGTCGAGGAAGATAAGGTCGCCGGCTTTTGCCGCATACGTTCTGTCCTGGTACAGTCCTTTTTCGTTCAGTGCCGTCGTCCATGCATAGGCTCCCGATGCGTACGGCACTTTGCTCTCCGGGACGCCGGCGTATCTGAGGCAGAAGGAAACGAACATGGCGCTCCAGTCGCCGTAGTCATTTCCGTACCAGGCACCATACCTGGTATAGCCTTTGTGTGACGTTCCGTCGCTCTCGGAAAGCTGATAATTCTTTGTACTCTCGGCGTATCCAAGCTGCGATACGGCAACTTTTACCACATTTTCTGCCCAATTGCTGCCAAGACTGGTCGGAATCGTACTTTCCCAGTCGGCTGCAGTTTCCACATCTGCCTGATTGTTGGAATAGCATTCCGCAGTATGAAGATGCTCCTCTTTTCCGCAGGTCAGCTCTTTCGTGTAACATGCATCGCTGTGCGTATGTCCCTCGGCTTCCGGCTTGTCACATACCAGCACATCTTCTGTCTGACAGCATTCCCCGTCATGCGTATGCTCCGGCTCAGTGCAGATCAGATTGCCTTCCTCGTCGTAGCAGTCGTCGCCGTGCGTATGCTCGTTTTCTGTACAGACAAGCGTTTTCTGTTCTTCATAACACCCGGCCTCTTTCGAATGTTGATGGCCTTCCGTCTCTTCCAATCCGCAGGTCAGCACCTTCGTATAGCAGTCGTCGCTGTGCTGATGCTCTTCCTTTCCGCAGAACGCTTCATTCGTCATCGCAATTCCATCGGCTTTCAGGCGCCATGTTACGCTTCCCGAAACCAGAAGGGAAAGTACCACAAACAGGGCGATCGCTTTTCGTCTTTTCTGATGATCCCGGCGGAACTTGCGGATATACCGGTCCAGTATTTCTCTCATATGCTCCTCCCTCTCATTCCTATTTTACAAACGACAGATGTTTCAGCGGCCAGATCCGCAGCAGAATTTTTCCTGTGACCTGGTCTTTCTCAATGCTTCCAATCACCGAACTCCGGCTGTCAATCGATGTGGACCGATGATCTCCCAGCACAAAATACCGGTTGTCCGGCACCTGATAAGGAAAGGTCAGATCGCACTCACCGAGGCTCTTTCCGGATACGTACGGCTCGTCAATTTCTTCATCATTCACGAAAACCGTGCCGTCTTCTTTGATGTCAATCCAGTCACCGGGCAGCCCGATGACGCGTTTCAGCAGTAATTTATTCTGATAATAGAACCCGCATAAGTCTCCGCGGTTCATCTTTGCTGTTTTTGTCAGAACGATAATGTCTCCGTCATAAAGCGTCGGCTCCATGCTCGTTCCGGTCACCTGCAGAACCGGCAGAAACAGTGTTGCGGCAAGGACTGCAATCGCAGCAACCGCCAGCAGCGAAAAGCAAGTGCCGCGCAGGGCCTTTCCGTACTCTTTCCGGCGTTTTAAGCGGTTTCTCTCCTGTTCTACCTCTGCAAGATCCGGCACGGATGAAATTCTCCGTCTCTGCTCTTCCACTTTTGTCTCCTCCCGCTTCTTATCATTCTTCTGTCTGTTTTTTCGCCTCCGCGAGGATCCGTTCGGCCTCTTCTTCTGCCTCCCGCACAATCCGCTTTGCTTCCCGCTCGGCCTCTTCTTTCACTGCCGCCACGGAAGCCAGATAATCGTCCGCGGTCTGCTGTGCCGTATCAAAAATGTGGTTCAGTCCTGCCACAGCCTCCGCAATCGACCCGGCATGTTCCACAACCACGGTCCGCTCTTCCAGTTTTTTCCGCAGGTTCTCATTTTCCTGCTTTAATTCTTCTTCATTCTGTTCCAGCGCGTAGATAATTTCGATCAGTTCCACGCGGCTCATTCGTCTCAGTTCTTTCTGTGCCATAACAGTTTTGTACTCACATTCGTCGCATCTTTAATCAGTTACATTTATCTTTCTGTATCAAAATATGTAACTATCCGTAACGATATTATACCGCCCCGTTTCTGCTTTTTCAACCCCGCCATCTGCTTTTTTCTGTCAATTCCTGTTTTTTGGACATATTGCGATAAACGGCCGCCTGTCCTGCCTTGTTTTGCATACTTTTTCTTTGCTCATCTGTGCATTCTGCACAAACAAAAAACGGAACCAGAAACAGATCCAGTCCCGTTTTTCTTTTATTTTCCAATCTTTACGGTTTCTTTTGCACTGTGTACCTTTGCTTCTATTGCACCTTCCTGAATTCCATCCTGCCGAAGCACAGCCCCTGCTGTCCTCCAGAGACAGTCGAGATCCATTCCAAAATGGATATGATGCACATAATACCCGTCCAGCTCCGCCTTTTTCCGGATCGACAGTTCATCCCGCCCATGAATCTGCGCCCAGCCGGTGAGCCCCGGTCGGACATGGTTGGCTCCGTACCGCTCCCGTTCTGCAAGCAGATCCGTCTGGTTCCAGAGCGCCGGCCGCGGACCGACGAACGCCATATCACCTTTTAAAATATTGAAAAGCTGCGGCAGCTCATCGAGCGACGTCTTCCGAAGGAACCGTCCGACCCTGGTAATGAAAAGCTCCGGATTGTTCAGCAGATGGGTCGGCATGTCGTGCGGCGTGTCGATGCGCATCGTGCGGAATTTATATATGTAAAAATATCTTCCATCTTTCCCGACCCTTTTCTGCCGGAACAGCACCGGTCCCGGAGAATCCAGACGGATCGCAATGCCGACTCCCAGCAGCAGCCACGCCAATGCCGCAGTTCCCAGAAGTGCCATTCCCCGGTCCAGCAGATTTTTCAGATACTTTTGATAAACTCCCTTTTCCTCTTCCCTCATCCTTCTATTCCCCGCTCCCGTTCTGTCCGGTCACTTTTCCGGCGTTCTTTCTCTTTCCCATAGCCGTACTTTCCGTAACCGTAGCCATATTTTCCATATCCATAGCCGTAACTGCTGTAGCCATAACCCGTCACGCCTTCCTGTACACCGTTCAGCACGTAGCCGCAGACCGGAATCTGTGAATCCTCAAAAAATTCCAGCGCCCGCTGCACTTCCCGGTCTTTCGTCGTTCCCTGATGCACCACCAGGACTGCCCCGTCCGCGATTCCGCCGAACAGCGCCGCATCGGAGAGAATTCCGCACGGCGGCGTATCGATGATCAGAAGATCCGCGTCCTCTTTGAGACTGTGAATCAGTGCCTTCATCCGCGCGGACCGCAGCAGACTGGCAGGATTCTGCGTACTTTCCGTACCCGGCAGAATTTTCAGCGGCAGATCCCGGTAATCAATCAGCGCCTCTTTTTGATCCAGCTGCCCTTTCAGGACTGCTGTGATTCCCCGTCCCTTCCGCTCAGACAGCCCGATGCACTTCATCACCGAAGGATTTCGCAGATCTCCGTCCAGCAGCACCACGCGGTACTTCTTCTTTGCAAACGCTTCCGCCAGATTGACAGCTACCGTTGTTTTTCCCTCGCCCGGCACAGCACTTGTTACGAGCAGTACAGGACACTGCTTCTTCGCCAGCTGAGCCTCTGTTCTCGAACGGATCAGCTGCATCGCCTCCTGAAAGGCTTCCGGCACTTTCGGATTGCAGATCGTGATTGTCTGTTCCTTGACATTGCTCCGCTTCTTGATCTTCGCCTGCGGCAGATTTCCAAGAAACGATGCATTCGTCAGTTTTTTCACATCGTCTGCCCGGCGGATCGTTTTTCTTGTCCTCACGTAGACAAACAACAGCAGCAGGGCAGCCGCAAGCCCAGCTGCCGCACCGGTAAGCCCGGCACGCATCGTTTCGCCGGTATTGGCAGGGACAGCCGGCACGTCGCTCTCATCCACCACCGTCAGTGTCGTCGCACCGATGATATACTCCGCCACCTTCGGGTAATTATCAATGACCGATTCGAGTACCCGGTATGCCGTCTCCGGCGAAGCATCCCGCACGCGGATCGTAAACAGATTCGTGTCGTCCATCACACTCGCCTGAATCTCCGATGTCACCGCACTCACATTAAGATCCCGCGCTACAACATCCTTTAGGACACCGCTCGTCACGATATAGGGAAACGTTTTTCCGAGCTGCTGTGCCGTCATATTGTCGTAATAGGAATAGCCGACCGCATGGTTTGATCCGACGACAAACGAGGTATACGCCTCATACACCGGCTGGTACCGCAGTTTTTCCGCCAGAAAGGAGCCTCCTCCTGTGACAATTACAAGAAGCAGAATGCCAAAGAAGAATTTTCGGAACGCCTGAAAATATTCTGCCAGAAAAGCGATCAGATCTATTTTCTCCGGTTCCGCCGAATAAGTTTCATACGTTTCTCTGCTCATGCTTTTTCGCCCCTCTCATCGTTCTGCCCTGCTGTAGGCGCCGTATCCATAGCCGTAACCGTAACTGGATCCGACCCGTTCACCAAATCCCGGATAAACATTGCCGAACACACAGCCAATGACCTTTTCTTCTTTCTGGTTCAGTGCGTCGATGGCATCGTTGATGTCCCTTGTCAGCACGCCGTCCTGCCGCACCGCAAGGACGGCCGCGTCAGCGAGTTCTGCAAGCTCCTCTGCATCCGCAACGATTCCCATCGGCGGCGTATCCAGAATAATGTAATCCATATTGGTCCGGCACGTCTCCAGAATCCGACGGAAAATCTCTCCGCCGATTGCTTCCGACGGTTCTTCCAGCCGTTCGCGGCAGATTCCGGTGTAGACGTTCGTATCCTTGTACTTCTCAAAAACACCGGATGCCGACTCTTTTCCGGTGACAACCTTTCCAAAGTCTTTCCCATCCTTTTTCGGAAGTTCAAAAATCTTGTACAGCGCCGGCTGCCGGAAATCGCAGTCCAGCAGCAGCACACGGTTCTGCTCCTCCGCCAGGGCCAGCGCCAGATTCGCGGCAAGCGTCGATTTTCCTTCATTTTCCGCGACACTCGTCACCAGCACCACTTTCCCTTTTTTCTGATCCAGCCGTCCCCGCACACGCGACGCAATCCGCTTCTGCGATTCGACATACGGAAAGCTCCGTGCCGGGTTTGTGATCAGCATGGAGCTGTTTTTCTTTTTATTTTCATGATACACAACGCCAAGCAGGTCTGCATCGATTTTGCGGCTGAATTCCGCCTCATTTTTGACGGTATCCCGCAGGAAAGAAAGGAGCCCGACCAGCCCCGCCGTCGCAAGTGCTGCCGCCAAAAAGGAGGTCGCGGCATACTTTTCCTTTGGAATCTGGTTCGACGGAATGCCCGAAACCTGCGGCTGCTGCAGTGTCTCCAGTACGACATTCGGAATAATATAATCCGAAACACTCGTATAATTGGCGAGCACCGATTTCAGAATCTGGAACGCCGTGCGCGGTGAATCCGCTGTCACCGACAGCTCCATCAAATTCGATTCCGGCACAATGGATGCGCTCATTTCCGCCGGAAACGATGACAGCTTCAGCTCTTCCATCACCTTTTTCTTTAAGATATTATTTTCCAGGATTGCCTCAAATTTCTGTGTCATTTCATACGTCGCTGAAAGGCTCGATGCCGCATTCGCATTCTCGCCGCGCCCCATAACTGCAAATGTCGTCTTTACCGTGTAGCGGTCTTTGTGGGTTATCGTCAGCACCGTGTAGGTCACCATCGCCGCCGAACACGCAATCAGCAGAATCACCCACCAGTTTTTTGCGATATCACACAGAATACTCCGAAGATCCCAGTCTGTCTCCTGGTTCTGTCTGTTTCCTGTTCTGTCGTATTCTCCCATCTGGAACCCTCCTTACTCGCTGACACAGACAACCAGACGGACAGACATCTGCTGTCCCTCCTCTGATGTCACGGTATACGTTACCTCATAGACGCCCGCGCTGCCGGTGTCGACCGGATTGTCAATCGAAAACTGATCCGCCCCCAGCGTCTTTTCTTCGTCTGATGCCGCATGAAGCGCACCGTCCTTCCCCTGTTCATACACCATCTGATCCACATTTACGCTTTCCAGATATTTTTCCGGATCAAACGCCTGCTGCAGATCCAGATGAATCAGATAATCGCTTAATGTAATCTGCGGTTTTCCGCTCTCCTCGGCCGGGTCGTAAAGTTCCACCGTTACCGGAAGACTTGTCACATCTCCGGCGCGGTTTGCAACGGAATACGTTACACCGTACAGCCCCGGTGTGCTGCTGATTTCATCGCGGTAGGAAAGCCGGATGCGTTCTGTGATCGTCCCGTCGAGACAGTCCTCCGCAGAAAGGCCTTCGGTCAGATCATCTGCATTTACGCTGAACCGCAGCGGACGATCGAGAGAAAATACCGGCGAAGTATAATCGTTATAAACCATCTCCCGCTCTGCATGCGTCACATGGTGATCGGAATCAAAGGCGACAATGCTGATTTTCCGCCGCCCTTTTTCCACAAAATTGGAAATATGTTCCACAGCAAGGGAGTCCGTCACATCGCCGTCTTTTTTATCGTAAGCCGTCACGCCTGCCAGAAGCTCCGCCTCATCTGCATGGATGCTGACCGAAATCTCATCTGTCTCCATCGCAATCTCCGGCCCCTGTCCGTCTTTTCCTGTCTGCTCCTGTGCCAGGCACCCGCCAAAGGCGAGCGATGAAGCCAGAAACAGAAGCAGAACTGCTGCTTTCGTTTTGTGCATATAACCAGATGTCTCCTTTCGTTTTTCAGACAAACCAGCGCTTTTTTCGTTTCCGCTCCGGAGACGGCTCATACAAAATATGCCTGTCTTCCAGGATTCTTCTCGGATTTATTTTTAATAAAAGCTCTGCATACGATTCCCCGTACCGCTCCGTCAGAAGCTGCCGGCTGGGCCGCATGTCCGGTGTCCGGTAATCTGCCCCGTGCGCATCGCTTGCCGCACAGTCCGCCAGACGGTTTTCCAGCAGATACTGTGCTGTCCGCTCCGCCTCTTTTCCAAATCTTCCAAAAATACTTCCTTTGTTCATCTGCAGAACGGCGCCCATTTCCCGGAAATCATAGAGAAGTTCCGGTGAATCCTGCACACAGAAATACCGCTCCGGATGCGCCAGCACCGGGATTTTTCCCATTGCCGGAAATTCCATCAGCCGCCTTCTGATCCCGTCCGGCGCCATGTCAAACGGTACTTCAATCAGGTAATAGCGGCTTTCATGGAGCGGTATCAGCTTTCTCTCCCGGATTTTTTCCGCAAGCGGCTCAATGCTCATAATCTCCATGCCGCGCACCAGGCGGATGGGAATGTGTTCTCTTCCAATTTCCTGCTCCAGACGGTAAAACCGTTCTGAAAGCTCCTTCGATTCGTAATTGACATACCCGTCTTTCACGCCCGGAATGCCCGTCTGGTTCGCGTGCGGTGTCACCGCGAGAACATGCACTCCACTTCGCGCCGCAATTTCTGCCATCGCAAGAGATGTCGACAGATCCGGCGATCCGTCATCAACCCCCGGCAGAATATGTATATGAAGGTCCGTCATGCTTCTTTTCTCCTTCGTACTGATATTCCGGCACCATTTTCTTTACCCGCTCGCAGATATCGGGACATTCGTTTTCTGCCGCCCGCTCGAGTTCTCTCATCTGCGCCCGGAATGCCTTCTCGTCAAAGGGAATCTGCCTGCCGATAAAAATCCGGCTGTTCTCCGTGGTCTGCATGCCTTCCTCATTCATCAGCAGTTCTTCATACAGCTTCTCGCCCGGCCGCAGGCCAATGTACTGTATCTTGATATCCACGCCCGGCTCATAGCCCGACAGGCGGATCATGTTTTTCGCAAGATCTGCAATCCGGACCGGATCTCCCATATTGAGGACGAAAATCTGTCCGTTTTTCGCATACGCGCCCGCCTCGAGCACGAGACTGACTGCCTCCGGAATCGTCATAAAATAGCGGATGATGTCCGGGTGTGTGACCGTCACCGGTCCGCCGTGCTCGATCTGCCGCCGGAACAGCGGAATCACGCTGCCGTTGCTGCCAAGCACATTTCCAAACCGCACTGCAGCAAATTCTGTAGTGCTGTGCTTTCCGATCATCTGAATCACCATCTCGCAGAGCCGTTTGCTCGCGCCCATGACGTTCGTCGGATTGACCGCCTTGTCCGTCGAAATCAGGATAAATTTTTTCACCTGATACCGCCCTGCCATGCGCGCCGTCTTTAACGTTCCGATCACATTGTTTTTAATCGCCTCGTTCGGGCTGTCCTCCATCAGGGGCACATGCTTGTGGGCCGCCGCGTGAAAGACGATGTCCGGCCGGTACAGGGAAAAAACAGACTGCAGCCGCCGCTCATCCCGTACCGAACCGATCAGCACCGTCATGCAAAGATCTGGGAACTCCCATTCCAGAGATTTCTGGATCTGGTATGCATTATTTTCATAAATATCAAAAATGATCAGATGGCCGACGCCGTGGCCTGCCAATTGGCGGCAGATCTCGCTTCCGATCGAACCGCCGCCTCCGGTCACAAGGATCGTCTTTCCTCTCACATAGTCGAGAATTGCATCCAGGTCGACCCGTATGGGCTCCCGCGGCAGCAGATCCTCAATTTTTACTTTCTTTCTGATCTTTTTTTCTTCCTTCATAGCTCCCCACTCTCATTCTATGGTGCGGTTCCCACGCTTCTTTGCATACCGCTGCTTTGTTTGATATTTTCAGGCTTCCTCTTGCTCCTGCAGACAGTCTTCCAGCAGATAGAGCAGTTCCAGCGCCGAGCGGAAGCCCATTTTCTGTTTTCCGCAGTTCAGAAATCCCTGCAGACTGCAGTGCTGGCGGAACTGAATCTGAATGGTGACCATCTGCTCCGTCCCCGCCGGAAGCGTCGTGTCCTGCCGGTTTTTCATCTCCTCCGTGAATTCCCATTCCTCTCTTTCCTTTTCCGAAAGACTTCTCATGCAGCTTCCTGCATCCGGCATCCCAAGCAGATCGTAAATACGGTTCATCCGAAGCAGCATTTCCCCGTACCCATCAAACGGAATATCATAATGAAACAGGGGAAGACGGATCACACCCTTCGAATGGCTTCCGTTCCGTTCCTGAAAGCACAAAAATAACGCTGCATCCGCTGTTGTATGTACCTTTTCTCTGATTTCTTCCATTTCTCTTCTCATAATCTTCTCCATCCGCTCTTTTTATTTCTTTTCTAGTAATGTTATATGTAATATTCATTTTTGGAATATTATACCAAATCTATCCTGCATCGTCAATCTTCTTCTGCCTCCTTTTCTTTCGATTTTCGCTTTCTTTTCTGCTTTTTTTCTACATGGGGATTGGTTTTTTGATCTTTTCCGACATCTGGTGTCGCGGTGCGTCACTGTTCGTCGAACGATTTTATCAGAAGTGAAGCCTTTCGGCTTGAATGAAATCCTGTGGGTGTGCTAAACTACAGTTTGTAATCTTATGATCGTTCCTGTAATGATTTCATCTTTACAGTATCATGTTTCCCGGCGCCGGACAACCGCTTCGACGTGAACGGCTGCACTTCGACGCAAACGGTAAGTAATTCAGGAGGTGGTATTCTTGTACTCAGAGTTGATTTTTCCATTGGAGCCTGATGAGCCGGTTCTTCTCGAAATTCCGGTCATCATCACGCAGGGGGCCTCAGAACGGTTTCGGTTTCTGCTGGATGATCTCATTTATGTGGAGGCCTGTCAGCACCGGCTGATTCTGCACACCGTTCAGGGGGATTTTTCGACCCGGTGCACGTTTGCTGATCTGACTGCCTCTCTTTCATCCAGCGGCCGATTTTTCCGCAACGGGAAGGGACTGCTGATTAACTTCTCCCATGTTGCTCTCGTGCAGGCGACCGGCGAGGTTCTGCTCAAAAACGGACAGACCGTCTTCTGCAGCCGCCGGCGGAAACGGGAAACCCGCGAAGCATTCCTCGCCTATGCCAGGTCGCTTTCCCGCCGCTTATAAAAAGGCAAAAAAAGAACAGCCGCCGTTGGTTTTGTTTTCTAACCAGCGGCGGCTGCCCTGCCTCTTTTTCTATTTTTTTGTTTTTCAGTTTTTCTTCGCCGCTTCCATCCGCGCTGCAAACTGCGCATAGAAATCGGCTCCGCCGTCATACGGAAGCAGATAAAACAGCTTCAGAATTCCCATGCTGATCTGCTGCCGCAGCGCGTCATCGTCTGTCCGGCGTGCTTCGTTCTGTTTTTCTTTCAGATAGTAATGCCATTCATTCGTGAACGCTTCATACTTTCCAAGCTCCGGCGTGTCGAGCCAGCGGCGGACCTTGACTTTCGTCTTGTTCTCTTTCGGACATTCGTTGACCTGAAGAAAATAGGAAAACGTTCCATCCTCATACAGCCGTCCCAGCGGAAACATCCGGCAGAAGCCCGGCCGCGCATCGTGAATGCTGCACCGGCCTTCTCCATTTAAAAAGCTGCACTGATCCGACTGCTCCGTCATCTTCAGATGCGGCAGAATGACGCCGTCCACCACGCGAAGTGAAATGTATCCCGCCGTCAGAATCTCCTCCATCGTTTTGCCAAGCTTCTTTTCGAGCCGGTAAAGGTCCATCGGGTCGAGCACAATCGAGTCGCCCATCCCATGGCAGCAGGCGGAGCATCCGCGGCAGTCGTCGCAGCCCACTTTTACCAGGTCATTCGCTCCATATCGTTTTCCGTCTGAAATCTTATCTATATCTACGTTTCGTTCCATCTTTTCTTCCTGTCTGTTTTTTATTTCTTATATCCAAAATCCGGAATCTGATGCCATCTCTCCCGGAAATAGTGCGCCGCCAGTTTCGGCCTGCGGTCGCGGGTGAAGATTCCCTTCTTGTTGCCCTGTACGCGCAGAAGGCTCTGGCTCGTCGCAAAGTCTGCGAAGTTCCATACCTGCTCGCCGACGACAAAATCAAAGGAATCAAAGACCGCATTATTTTCTTTATAGTAATCTACCTGGTATTCCTCGGTATACATCACCGGGGTCGTGTCGTGCAGGCCCATCACCGTGTCTGCACCGTACTCGGTAAAGATTACCGGCTTTCCGATTTTCTCCCAGCCCTCGAGTTCCTCGCGCAGCAGTTTTCCTGCCGTCTCCAGATCCGGTCCGCAGGCATACCAGCCGTAATAGCGGTTCAGGCAGATCACATCGGAGAGCTTCGCCGAGCAGTCTGTTTCCGGTGCGTTTGGAAACTGTACGCTGACGAGTGTACACGGCCGCTTCTGCGGATCACATTCCCGCGCCAGATCAAACAGCGGTGCAAAGTATTCGTAAGCCCCCTCCGCTCCGGAATCCGGCTCATTTGCAATGCTCCACATCACAACGCACGCATGGTTTTTATCCCGCGCAATCAGATCGCGGACAACTTCTTTGTGATGCTCCTGCGTCTGCACACCGTGCTCCGGATCAAAGGTGCTGATCTTCTTTCCATGGAAGTTTGCTCCTCCGCCGAACTGCAGATTGACGCCGACTGCCGTTGTCTCATCGATCACCACGATGCCCTCCTCGTCGCAGAGGCGCATCATCTCCTCGCTGTACGGATAATGGCTGGTCCGGAAGCTGTTCGCACCCTGCCATTTCATCAACGAAATGTCTTTGACATTCATCGGCAGATTTAAGCCGCGGCCTGCCGGGAAGGTATCCTCGTGCTTTCCATAGCCTTTGAAATAAAATGGTTTCTCGTTGATCAGGAACCGTGTTCCGTCCACGCGGACGGTGCGCACGCCGTACGGCATCGTATAAATATCCTCGCCGAACGTCACCTTGATCTCATA
This sequence comes from bacterium, assembly GCA_963596755.1. Taxonomy (GTDB): domain Bacteria; phylum Bacillota; class Clostridia; order Lachnospirales; family Lachnospiraceae; genus Fusicatenibacter. The sequence goes on along the minus strand of CAVBNJ010000029.1, from coordinate 3,407 downwards.
CAGATAGGCTTTCAGCGGCTGCCACAGATGCACATTTTCGATTTTCAGCACGCCTTTCGTTCCGCTGCATTCTGCGACTTTCCTGCCCTCGCGGTCGAACGCCTCCACAAGGCATGCGCCCTCGCCTTTTGTCTCCACTTCATAGATCAGCTCCGCATCGCTTCCGTGTACCTCGGATACGACGGAAATGTCGGAAATATAGTCCTTTGGTGTTGTATAAATGCGGATCGGGCGGTTGATTCCGGCGTAGTTGAAGAAGTCAAAATTCGGATGATTGACCGGCTTTTTGTTCTCTTCCTCTCCGGCATTTCCCATCATGCCGCCCATCATATCGGCTTTTCCGCCGACCGGCAGTGTTGTATAATCGATGATGTTGTTGACTGCCACCGTCAGAAGATTCTCGCCCGGCTGCAGTTTTTCGGTCAGCTCCGTCTCGAACGGAAGAAAACCGCACTCGTGCGTCGTCAGCAGTTCTCCGTTCAGATAAATGCGTGCATGGTGTGTCACGGCATCACACCGCAGGACAATCCGCTGTCCCTTCACAAATGCCGGGACGGAAATTTTTTTCTGATAAAAGACCCATCCGTAGTGCTCCCGGTTTACGATGCTCTCCGTCAGGTCGTTGTAGGATGACGGAACCGGCATGGAAAGCGGCTCTGCAAGCGGCTTTTCGTACCACTTTTCCTCCATTCCCTTTCCATTGTCAAACGCAAAGTCCCAGATGCCCGAAAGGTCACTGACAAACCGGGACGGTGTCATACTTGGATATAACATACTTTATTTCCTCCTTCTCCACATTCCCTGCACAGCGTTCTATTTTTCGCCGCGCGTTACCCCCACTACGTGTAATACCTGGTCCTTTACCTGGAATTTGATTTCCATTCCGGCAAAGGAAAGACCGTAAATGCGCTCCCCGCTGTTCTGATACGACGGGCGCGGATCCTGCTCCAGCACTTTTTTCAGTGCCTCTCTCCGGTCCGCCGGAATTTTTTCCAGCAGCTCCTCCGGAATCTCAACGGGAATAAAATATTCCTTCGTCTTTTCCGTAAAGCTTCCGCGCGCCTCCGCATGACTGTCCACATGCGGCAGATATGGTTTGATGTCGAGAATCGGCGTTCCATCCATCAGATCTGCCCCCGACAGATGCAGCACCGGGCCGAGCGTCGGATGATGTTCCACGCCCTCCAGCTTCACAGAAGAAAGCCCGATCGGATTCGGACGGAACGGGGATCTTGTGGCGAATACACCGACCCGCTTGTTTCCTCCGAGCCGCGGCGGCCGTACCATCGGCGACCAGGTTTCCCGCACTGCCTCCGAAAATTCCCAGATCAGCCAGAGATGGGAATATTCCTCGATCCCGCGGAGCGCATTCGCATCGCGGAACTCCGGTTCAAAGACAATCGTACTTTTCAGTTCTTCAATCAGTCCGCTCTGCCGCGGAATCCCGAATTTTTCCGGGAAATCCGTGTGAATCCGGGCGATCACTTTCATTGCAATTTCTTCTGCCACGTTTCTTTCTCCTCTTTTTATCGTTCCATATGTTCTATCTTATCATTTTGCCCGAAAAAAGTCCACCGCAGCGGCGGCAGATGTCGGAAATCTGTTAAAAATGGCCGTAAAAAGAGGAATCCTGTTTTTCTCATTTTTCAGGATTCCTCTCTTCCTTATGCACCTAGCTCCCGCATGCCTTTCAGCAGCCCTTCGATCTGTTCTGTTATTTCTTTTACTTTCGCTTCCAGTCCCAGCAGTTCCCCGCGGTACATCTGATTTTTCTCTGTCGCATCAAACGTATGTACCGTCTGAACCAGAAACGCTCCCGCCTTCGGCTGAAGTTCGTCCGGCAGGTGCGTTTCCTTTAAACGGTTCCGAAAGCTTTCCAGGTCATTCCCTGCAGCCCTTAAATACTGATTCATATGAATCCCCGAATGGCGCATCATCGCTCTGCCCTCACCGCGTACTTTTGCGTACGTTCTCTGGCTTTTGGCTGCGTACAGTGTCATCTGTACATACATCAGACTGGTCAGTGCCTTTTCTCCTGTCATTGCCGTTTCGTATAATTCTTTTTTCACTCTCTCGCTGCTCATACATTCCTCTTTCCGCCACTTTTCTTCCGCTGGCAACGGTTTGGATTGCTCCGGCAGTTCATGTTTTCTTTTGTACTCAGGAGTATAAAAAAAGACTCCTATCATGACACCTGCCACAATAAAAGTCTTGCGTTCTCATTTGATACGGACGTCTCTCGACATCGGCTGACGATTTCAAACCCACCCGGGACGGCTCAATTTTCAAGTCCCGCGGCGTTTCGCTACTCCCTTTTACTTGTTGATGTGAATATTAACACATTTATCGCTGAATTGCAAGCATATTTTTTGCATTTCGTGCATCATTTCATGCATCTTGGTTTTTCTGACTGTGTTTCTTCCTATATAAATGTACGGCCAGAAAGCACACCCCTCCCACTGCCAAAACAAGAAAAACCACATCCGCATACACCTTCACATACCCGGCCGCCTGCTCCCACGCCGCCCCGACGGCAGCGCCGATTCCGACGAGAAGAATGTTCCATACCGTGCTTCCGACAATCGTAAAAAGCAAAAATTTCGGCATCTCCATCCGTGCCATCCCGGCCGGAACGGAGATAAGACTTCGGATGATCGGAATGCACCGGCCGAACAGAACCGCCTGCTGGCCTTTCTTCTGAAACCAGGCAATCGTTTTCCAGGCATCCTCCGCGTGAAACCCGAGCAGCTTCATCGGACGGCTGTCGAGCAGCTCACCAAGACTCTCCGGGCTGATGAGCGTCCCGGCCCCGTACAGCACCAGCGCGCCAAAAAGCGATCCGGCTGTGGACGCCAGCACAACGCCCGCCGGATGCAGTCTGGTGCATGTCGTCAGAAAACCGCCGAACGTCAGAATCACCTCGGACGGAATCGGCGGAAAGACATTCTCCACGGCAATCAGGATCAGAATGCCGACATATCCAAAGCGATTGACCATATCCAGGATTACATTCTGCAAGCATCCTCCGTTCCAGCAGCTCCGCACCGTTTCCAGCCATGCGGCATTTCTCTGCTTTTCCTTCTTCCCCTGCATTCTATGCACCGCCGTACCCGCACATGACCGCTTTTTCTGCCAAAAATTCCCTTTGTTTACGATTCCGTCAGATTTTCTTTGTTTTGTTTTCATCTTCTCTTCAGAAAACCTTTATTCCGTGTACACATTCTGGTCACAATTTTTCCGTATACTAATCTCATCAACAACGAAGGACAGCAAAACAAACCTCCATCGTTTTTATATAAATTTTAACCAGGAGACAGCAAAGCACCCTTGGAAGCATGTCTCCAACGCCAACCTTTCTAATAGATAGATTTCTTTTTCATACCGCCGGGGCTCAAAAGGTCCCGGCC
>CAVBNJ010000028.1:0-16207 GCA_963596755.1 bacterium | reverse complement strand
ATATAAGTCAACGGTTATCATGCAAGTTCTAAAATTTACGCAAAGCCTCTGTGCAGAACCGGAAAAAAGTGGTATCATTTCTGTATATGTCCATACGGAGAAGTAAAATAAGGAGGGGTAATTTTGAAAAAGAACAAATATGAAATCGACATGTGCAACGGCACGATTATGGACAAGCTGGTTTCCTTTTCGCTGCCGCTGATGGTGTCCGGCATTCTGCAGCTGATGTTCAACGCGGTGGATATCATCGTCGTCGGACGGTTCAGCGGAAGCCAGGCGCTCGCGGCAGTCGGATCGACAACGGCACTCATCAACGTGTTTATCAACCTGTTTATGGGAATTTCGCTCGGCGCGAACGTGCTCGCAGCGCGGTATTATGCGGCGGGGCGCGATAAAGAGATGTCGGAAACGGTACATACATCGATCATGCTGGCGCTGATCAGCGGTGTGGTGATGGCGTTTGTGGGCGTGTTTTTTGCAAAAGGCGCGCTGGAACTGATGGATACGCCGGCGGATGTTATCGATCAGTCGGCTCTGTATATGAAGATTTACTTTATGGGAATGCCGTTTTTCATGCTGTACAATTACGGCGCGGCGATTCTGCGTGCGGTAGGAGACACGAAGCGGCCGCTGTATTTCCTGATCGTATCCGGCATCATCAACGCCTGCCTGAATATGTTCCTTGTGATCGTGTTCAGCCTCGGTGTGGCCGGTGTGGCGATTGCAACGGTGGTTTCGCAGGCGATTTCGTGCGTTCTGGTTCTGCGGTGTCTGTATAAGAGCGAGGGAAGCTATCAGCTCCGGTTCTCGAAGCTGTGTCTGAAAAAGGATTATATTATCCCGATTTTCCAGGTCGGTGTGCCGGCGGGTATCCAGAGTACGGTCATCAACTTCTCGAACGTGCTGCTGCAGTCATCCGTCAACTCGTTCGGTTCAATTGCGATGGCAGGCTACACGGCGGCAAACAATGTGCTGGGATTTTTATACACCTCGGTCAACTCTGTCACGCAGGCGTGCATGAGTTTTACAAGCCAGAACTACGGTGTCGGAAAATACAAACGAATGGATAAGGTGCTGATCGACTGCCTGATTCTCTCCAGCGGCATTGCACTGGTGATGGGCGGCGGCGCGTATCTGTTCGGTACGGAAATCCTGCAGATTTACACCGAGGACCCGGAGGTCATCCGCTGCGGTATGGAGATTCTGTCGATCACGACGGTTCCGTATTTCCTCTGCGGTATCATGGATCTTTTCCCGGGCGCCCTGCGCGGTATGGGATGCTCGGCGGTACCGATGGTTCTGTCCGTCATTGGAACGGTCGGAACGCGAATCGTGTGGATCTTCGGTATTTTCCCGCAGCACCGCTCGCTTTATGTGCTGTTTATTTCTTATCCGGGATCCTGGATCATCACGATTATTATGCAGGTGATCTGTTACCTGATTGTGAGAAAGAAGGTTCACAGCCGGGCAGCAGCCGTATAAAAAACAGAAAAAAGATAAAAAAGCCAGAAAAACCGCGGATAAATCCATTTTTAGGTGGAATTATCCGCGGTTGTGTGATAAGATGGCTTTATGCGAAGAGGCAGGTAGAAGGGTACAAGGACACCTGCCTCTACTTTATTGCAAAGGAGAGAAGATATGAAAAAGTTTTATGCATGGTATCAGAAGCATATTACAGGTGCAATCTTTACCGGACTGATTCTCGGTATCTTAACCGGGCTTCTTCTGGCGGACCGCTTTACGCCGATTCTGACCGTGACCGGCGTGGTCGGCGGCATCTACATGAACGCCCTGAATATGATGATTTTCCCGATGGTATTCTGCTCGATCGTTATGGGTATCTGCAGCATCGGAAATGCAAAAACAACAGGTAAAATCACCGGTTATTCGATGATTTTCTTCCTGTGCACCACAGCGATTGCAAGTGCAGTCGGCATTATTATTCCAAGACTGATCCGTCTCGGAAAAGGCGTCCATTTTGAGATGGCGACTTCCGACATCCAGGCGACCGAGATGACCAGCATTCTCGACACGATCAAAAACCTGATCCCGTCCAATCCGGTAAAAGCATTTGCGGAGGGCAACATGCTTCAGGTACTCGTATTCGCCGTTGTTGTCGGCTTTACGCTGATTGCGATCGGAGAGAAGGGACAGCCGCTCTTAAATGTGATCGACTCCCTGAATGAAGTCTGTTTAAAAGTCATCAGCACGGTTATGTACTTCACCCCGATCGGTGTTTTCTGTACGATCGTGCCGGTTGTCGAGGCGAACGGAACGAAAACGATCGTTTCCCTGGCAACACAGCTTGTCATTCTGTACGCTGCATTCTACGGCTTTGCGATCGTCGTTTACGGCGGCGCTGTGAAGCTCCTCGGAAAGACGAGCCCGGTCAAGTTCTTTAAGGCAATCATGCCGGCAGCCCTGAATGCGTTCGGAACGTGCTCCAGTTCCGCGACGATCCCGATCAGCAAGCGCTGCGTCGAGGACGAACTCGGCGTTTCCAATCAGATCAGCAGTATCGCTATCCCGCTCGGTGCAACCGTCAACATGGATGCGGTATCGATCCTGATGTCGTTCATGATCATGTTCTTCGCGAACGCCTGCGGCATCAATGTCAGCGTTTCGATGATGGTGATCATTCTGCTCGCCAACGTTCTGCTTTCCGTCGGAACACCGGGTATCCCGGGCGGCGCGATCGCATCGTTTGCAGCACTCGCCACGATGGCAGGTCTTCCGGCCGGTGTCATGGGCGTTTACATCAGCATCAACACACTGTGTGATATGGGTGCTACCTGCGTCAACGTTATCGGCGACATGGCAGGCTGCGTTGTACTGCAGGAGAAAATCAACCTGGAAGAAAAATAAAGATTGATACATAGTAAAAAAGAGGGATTCTTGTAAAAAAGAAGTCCCTCTTTTTGTATGCATAGAAATAAATTAAATATAATCCGAAACGTATGGAATATGGTGGAAGAGCAGGTCGTCCAGGCATTCCACGGCCTCCGGCGTCGTCTCGATGCGCGCCATCTCATACAGCTTTGCAGCCGTCTTATAGCCAAGCAGCAGCGTCGTGAGCGATGCGATCGTCATTTTCATCACGTGATCCGGCTCGCGGTCGGTCGGTACGCAGCGGCCTTTTTCAAAGAAGAACGTAAAACTGTCGTTGTTCCACGGAAGCAGTTCGTCCTCGATCTCAAAGCGGATGCACACATCCGGCTCGTCCGGGTCGCAGGCGTAATGTTCCATAAACTGCACCACATCGATGATGCGTCCCATCGAGTACGGGCGGATCGTCTCTTTGATGTCGCTGTCCTCGAGTTCGAAGGCGATCGGCTCGCTGTAGTAGTTGTTCCCCTTCACCTCGTCAATCATGGAATCATGCGCGTGAATGTATTCCCAGAGTCCCAGCTGCGCCTCACGGTTCAGATAGATCATCTCTTTAATATGCATGATATCGGAGCTGATCAGGTAGACCATGTAGCCGTACGGCACATCATCGGCGGAATAGTAGATGGCAACGACGGTATCGTCCTCATCCCAGCGGAAGTATTCTTCCCACGCTAGGTTGTTGCGGTAGAGGCAGCCGTGTGTCTTCGCTGCAAATTTTGTATGTAATTCCTTGAAATCCTTGTCATCCCATGCCACGCGGCGGACATAGCCAGGGGCTTTGAGTTTTCGCGGAACCTGCGTGTCCTTGATGGTGTACGTCATCTTATTGGAAATGATTTCCCATCCGAGATTCCGGTAGAGCGGAATGGAGTAGGGGTAGAGAAGCGCGAAGGAACGGTGGTTTTCCCGCATGCGGGTCAGGCTTCGGATCATCAGCTTTTTCATGATGCCCTGGCCGGTGTATTCCGGGTAGGTGCAGACACTGGTGACAAAGCCGACGGAATAGCGGACGCCGTAGATGTTCATGTCCAGCGGATAAACGGCAAACTGTGAAACCAGTTCTTCCTCGCAGAAACAGCCGAGCACGTCGGCACGCACGAGAACCGGGAATTTGGACTGCTTGATTTCATCGTCTTTCCATCCGCTTTCGGAAAGCTCCTGCTCTGTGACCTGAAACGCGTAGCGCAGAAGCGCATTGTACTGTTCTGCATCGTCGATGGTCAGCGGGCGGAAGGTTAAGTTCGAATCTTTCGTTTGAATCATGGATTACTCCCTCATTTTATTGTAAAGCAAAGTATAGTGAACCAGATACTTCATTTTTTCCGTAAATATTCTATCATAAGAAATGGAATTTGTGCAGTTGAAAATAGAACGGAATCTGCAATTTTGGCAAAAAGATCAAAATAGTGTTAGAAATCGGATAAAAACTTCAAGAAATGGACAAAAGAATCTGATAAAATAGAGAACATACAGGGAAAGTCTGCGCCAAAAAGCAGATACGGCCTGCAAAAAGAGATCTTAACACAAAACGCAAAGGAGGACAAAAACATGCGCTTTGAAGTACAGAAAAATGCACTGGTTGCCTGGAAGAACGGGGAAATGCTGCGGATCGAGCCGTGGGGAAAGGATTCGTTCCGTGTCCGTGCAACGATGCTGCCGGAACTTACAAACCAGGACTGGGCTCTGACCGAAGCACCGGAAGAGACACAGGCAGAAATCGAGCTGAAAGAAATTGACCACTGGGCAGGAGACGGTACGATCGACAAACGCGAGATCGGTATCATCACCAACGGACGCATCCGCGCAGAGATCAACTTTGTCGGCGTTGTGACCTACTTCCGCGACGGCAAAGAATTCTTAAGAGAGTATTTCAGAAGCTACGACGGAACGATCAGCAAAGAGAGCCGCTGCCTGAAGACCATCAACCGCGAATGGAAAGGCATCATCGGCGGAAGCGAGTACAGCCTGAACCTGAAATTCGAGAGCAACGACGACGAGAAAATCTTCGGTATGGGCCAGTACCAGCAGAAATACATGGATCTGAAAGGATGCACGCTCGAGCTGGCACAGAGAAACTCCCAGATCAGCGTTCCGTTTGCCGTATCCAACTTAGGCTATGGTATGCTGTGGAACAACCCGGCAGTCGGCCAGGTTACCTTCGGCAAAAACTACACCGAATGGATCGCACGCTCCACAAAACAGATGGACTACTGGCTGACCGCAGCCGACGGCCCGAAACAGATTCTGGAAAACTACACCGCAGTGACCGGCCGTGCACCGAAATTCCCGGAGGACCGCATGGGACTGTGGCAGTGCAAGCTGCGTTACCGTACGCAGGATGAGGTTCTGGAAGTTGCGCGCCAGTACCAGAAAGAAGGCATCAAGATCGATCAGATCGTCATCGACTTCTTCCACTGGACCGTACAGGGCGACTGGAAATTCGACGAGAAATACTGGCCGGACCCGAAAGCCATGGTCGATGAACTGCATTCCATGGGAATCAAAGTCATCGTATCCGTATGGCCGAGTGTAGACCGCAGAAGCGAAAACTTCTGGCCGATGCTTGACCGCGGACTTCTGATCCGGACCGAGCGCGGTGCGCTGCAGACGTACGATTATCAGGGCGACTGCGTGGAGATCGATGTTTTCAATCCGGAGACAAGAAAATACGTCTGGGATGTATGCAAGAGGAACTACTACGATTACGGCATCGACGCCTTCTGGCTGGATAACTCCGAGCCGGACTACGGCGTTTACGACTTCGATCATTACCGCTATATCGACGGACCGGCGCTCTCCTGCAGCAACATTTATCCGCAGCTGTACAGCCGTGTCTTCTACGACAACATGAAAGACTTAGGCGACGGAACCGTTGTCAACCTGCTGCGCTGCGCATGGGCAGGAAGCCAGAAATACGGCAATGTCGTATGGTCCGGTGATGTTCCGAGTACCTTTGAAGCCTTCTACGATCAGCTGCAGGCCGGCCTCAACATGGGTCTTGCCGGAATCCCGTGGTGGACCACCGATATCGGCGGCTTTATGACCGATGATGTCAACGACCCGGATTTCCAGCAGCTTCTGATCCGCTGGTATGAGTTTGCCGTATACTCCGCAGTCCTTCGTATGCACGGCGACCGCGGACCGTACAATATCCCGACGCTCGACGACCGCGATTTCGGCGGCGGCTACCTGCACACCGGCCAGCCGAACGAGCTCTGGAGCTACGGTGAAGAGAATTACAAGATCATGAAGAAATATTATGATATCCGCATCGAGCTGCACGACTACATCAAACAGCTGTATGACGAGGCATCCGAAAATGGTTCTCCACTGATCCGTGCGATGTTCTACGAATTCCCGGATGACGCGAAATGCTGGGAGCTGCAGGATCAGTACATGTTCGGAAGTGACTATCTTGTAGCACCGATTTTCCATCTGAACGAGTTCGACCGCGATGTCTATCTGCCGGCAGGAACCTGGGAGGATACGAGAGACGGTAAAGTCTATGAGGGAGGCCAGACGATCCACGCCGATGCGCCGATCGATTCGATCCCGGTATTTAAACGAAAATAGTTAAGTAAGAAAAGAAAACCGACCGCGAAAAAACGGTCGGTTTTTTCCTGATAAATTTCCATTACAGGACGGTTTTTGTACACTTTTTCCTTGACGAAACGGGAAACAATCGTTACACTATATGTATAACTGTAATTAGAACGGGAAAATGTACCGGAAAGCGGAAACATGCAAAGGGGTAATGAAATTTTGTGTGTACCGGGGAGAAGAGAGGGAAACAGATGAATCAGACCGAATTGCCGGAATGTGAAAAAATAAATAAGAAAGAATCCAAAAAAGATGTTCAGATGACACAGGAACAGGCAGACCGTCTGGTGGAGCATCTGAAAAATATCTTTATGTATGTGCGGGTTCTGCGCCCGGATGAAATCGGAGACTTTATTACGAATGAAGAGGACGGTAAGGTGTGTGAATGCTACGCCGTATGGAACAAGGCGATGCCGTGCCTCAACTGTATTTCCGAGAAAGCTCTGCGGGAGAAATCGCAGAAATCAAAACTGGAATGCGTTGCGTCAAACGTATACCAGGTCATCGCAAGATACGTGGAGATCGAGGGAGAACCGTGCGTGATCGAGATGATCAACCGTCTCGACGATGAAGCACTGATGGACTCCGAAGGACGCCAGAATCTGGTGAGCAAGCTGACCAGCTACAGCGAAGAGCTGTACCGCGATGCGCTGACCGGGGTCTTCAACCGTCGTTACTTCGAGGATCAGATCCGGGACGCCAGCTTTTCCTGCGGCGTAGCCATGATCGATCTCGACGATTTCAAATTATACAACGATACGTACGGCCACAACGCCGGAGATATGGCGCTTGACACCATTGTGAAGACGGTCAACCGTTGCATCCGCCGCACGGACCGCCTGATCCGCTTCGGAGGAGACGAATTTCTGCTGCTTCTGCCGGAGATGGAGGAAGAGGACTTTGTACAGAAATTAAAACAGATTCAGTCGCAGATCCATGAAGCACAGGTGCCGGGCTACTCGAAGATGCGTCTTTCCGTCAGCGTCGGAGGTGTTCTGACAAGAGACGAGACGATCGGCGAGGCCGAGATGCGTGCCGACCAGCTGATGTATCTTGCAAAACAGCGGAAAAACATGGTTGTCACCGAGAAAGACCAGATTCTGGGCCGCCAGGACGATGTTGCCCGTCAGGAGAACCGCAGAGAAAAACAGCGAATCCTGATCGTGGACGATTCCGAGATGAACCGCATCATCCTCTCGGAGATTCTGCAGGATGAATACGATATCATCGAGGCTTCCACCGGCGAAGAGTGCCTGCGTCTTTTAGAAGAATACGGAACAGGCCTTGCACTGATCCTTCTGGATATCGTCATGCCGGGCATGGACGGATTCGGAGTGCTCGACTACATGAACCGCAACCACTGGATCGAAGAGGTTCCGGTCATCATGATCTCGAGCGAGGATTCCACCGCATTCGTGCGCCGCGCGTATGAGCAGGGCGTATCCGATTATATCAGCCGTCCGTTCGATGCAAAAGTTGTTTACCAGCGTGTCTTCAACACGATCAAATTATATGCAAAACAGCGTCGCCTCGTAACGCTCGTCACCGAGCAGGTTTACGAAAAAGAGAAAAACAATCAGATGATGATCAGTATCTTAAGCCAGATCATGGAATTTAGAAACGGCGAGAGCGGACTTCACGTCCATCACATCAACGTCCTCACCGGTATGCTCCTCGAGCGTCTGGTACAGAAGACAGACCGCTACCACTTAAGCTGGTCCGATCAGCTGATGATCACAACGGCATCTGCGCTGCACGATATCGGAAAGATGGGCATCGACGAGAACATCTTAAACAAGCCGGGAAGGCTGACGAAAGAAGAGTTCGAGGAGATGAAGAAACATACCCTGATCGGAGCGTCCATGCTGAAGAGCCTGGAGCTGTATCAGGACGAGAAGCTGGTACAGATTGCGTACCAGATCTGCCGCTGGCATCATGAGCGGTATGACGGAAAAGGTTACCCGGACGGCTTAAAAGGCGAGGAGATCCCGATTGCAGCCCAGGTTGTATCGATTGCCGATGTTTACGATGCGCTGACAAGCGAGCGTGTCTACAAACCGGCGTACACGCACGAGAAAGCCATCGAGATGATCCTGAACGGCGAGTGCGGTACCTTCAGCCCGCTGATGCTCGAGTGTCTGCTCGACATCAAAGATGTCATCCGCGAGGAGCTGAACACCATCTCCGAGGAAGAACAGACTTCGATTCAGATTGAAAAGCTGAAAAAGAATCTGAAGTCGGGGGGGGGCAGAGCTGAGTTTTCTGAGCTCTGATGAAAAGTTATCCACAGAGGATGCCTGGGAGAACAGGCACCATGCGGATTCGAAAGGCGATCTGAAATAAAAATAGACCCAAACCCATGGATTTCTGAAAAGATTCCATGGGTTTTTCGCATCTTTGTGCAAATTTTTGTTGTGATTCCGGCGGACAACTGCTATAATAACAGAAAATGTCAAAAAATACGACAAAAATACCGGAAGAGGGCTGTGCGAACAAGTACACACAAGTCTGGAAAGGATAAAAACATGAATCAGTTGGAAGTATTACGAGAGAGCCTTGGACAGTGCGATGAGATTATTCTGGATGCGCTGCTGATGAGAAACCGTATTGTCGAGGACATTATGGTATATAAAGAAGCAAACGATGTGCCGATTCTCCAGCCGGAGCAGGAAGCAAAGCAGAGAGAATGGCTGAGCCGCCGGATGCAGGAAAAACGCCACAAAAACGAAGTGGCAGATGTGTTCGAGAGCATCACAAGAAACAGTAAGAAAATTCAGGCGAGAAAGCTGTTCAACTACAACATCGTCCTGATCGGCTTCATGGGAGCCGGAAAGAGCACCATTTCCGATTACCTCAAAACCGTATTCGCCATGGATGTCATCGAGATGGATCAGATCATCGCAGAGCGCGCCGGCATGAGCATCTCCGATATCTTCGAGACGTACGGCGAGCAGTATTTCCGTGACTGCGAGACCAACCTTCTGATCGAGATGCAGGCGAGAACAAACGTTGTCATCTCCTGCGGCGGCGGTACTCCGATGCGTGAGTGCAACGTAGTCGAGATGAAGAAAAACGGCCGTGTCGTTCTTCTGACCGCAAAACCGGAGACCATTCTGGACCGTGTCAAAGACAGTCACGACAGACCGCTGATCGAGAACAACAAAACCGTTCCGTTCATCGCTGACCTGATGAGCAAGCGCCGCGAGAAATACGAGGCTGCAGCCGACATTATCATCGAGACTGACGGAAAGAGCGAGCTGGAAATCTGCGAGGAACTGATTCACAGCCTGCGCCAGATGGATGCAAAAGAAGAGTAAAAAGAGATTTTTATGGAGAGACTGCCAGGGAAAAGGCAGTCTCTTTTTGCGTTAAAACAGACACAGAAAATAAAACATAGTGACATTGTATGAAAAGGGGATTGACAAAAGCGGGATTTCCTTATATTCTGATATAAGTCTGGGCTAAAATTCACGTTGAAAATGTGAGAAAATAAAGATTTATTTTATGACGTTGCCTGAACAACAGAAAAAATTCGGGCAGTTTTCAGAAATAAAATGCCCGTGTGCAGACAGCTTCGGACCACCGGGGCTCAGTTCTGCCGACAACAGAAGGAGGAACATCAATGAAAAAAAGAAACAAAGTCGTTTCTCTGCTTTTAGCAGGATGCATGGCAGCCGGACTTCTTGCCGGATGCGGAAGCAGCGGAGAGACACAGGTAGCAACTGCTGACAACACCACAACAGCATCAACAAGCACCGCAGCTTCTGATTCTGCAGCACCGGAGACCGCAGGCGAGGTGGACGGACAGATCAATCTGCGTGCAACATCCTTCGGAAATAACTTCGACGTACAGGATATGGGATGGCGCTGGATGATGGCAGAGTGCTACGAAGGCCTGATGCGTGACGTTGCAGATGAGAACGGAGACCGTTTCGAGTACGCCGGCGCAGAGTCCATGGACGTATCCGATGACGGACTGGTTTACACCTTCCATCTGAGACAGGATGCAAAATGGTCTGACGGACAGCCGGTTACCGCAGCAGATTACGAGTACGGCTGGAAACGTCTGTTAAATCCGGAAAACGGCTATTCTTACTCTTTCTTCCTGTTCAACGTAGTGGGGGCAGAAGAGTATTATAACGGACAGGGTTCTGCAGATGACATCGGAATCAAGGCACTCGACGATTACACCTTCGAAGTTACCTTAAAAGTAGCAGACCCGACCTTCCAGTCCAAACTGGTAGCAACTCCGCTTTACCCGACCCGCCAGGATGTCGCAGAGGCAGCTGGAGACCAGTGGGGAAAAGACTGGACCAAATGTGTCTACAACGGACCGTTCAAAATGACCAAACTGGTAGAGGACAACTCCATGACATGGGAGAAGAACGACCAGTACTGGGATAAAGACAATGTAAAACTGAATCAGGTCAACTGGTACTGCGTAACAGAGAACGCAACTGCAGCAACCATGTTCGACAACGGACAGCTTGACGTTTTCGATGCAGCAGGCGATTACATTGCAAAATACGACAAAGAAGTAGAAGCAGGCAATATGCAGACCATGACCACCGAGTATCCGGGAACCATGGTACTGTGCTACGAGCAGTCTGAGGGCGGAAAATCCGGTCTGATGACAAACGTAAACATCCGCAAGGCGATTTCCTACTCCATCAACCGTGAGGAGATGGTATCTGCTGTTTACGGAAGATACACCGCAGCTTACGGCTTCGTTTCCCCGGCCATCACCCTCGACGGAACTTCCTACCGCGAGCAGGCACCGGAGACCATGAAAGATGAGTACGACCAGTATGCAGGCGATTCCGACAAATTAAAAGAGCTGTTCCAGAAGGGACTCGATGAGCTCGGCATCACCGACAAACCGGAAGACATCACCATCACACTGCTGTCCCAGGGTTCTTCTACCGAGAATCAGCTTGAGAGAGAGTACCTGCAGCAGTCCATCCAGCAGAACCTCGGCGTAACCGTAGAGCTGAACACCACAGGTGATTACCAGATGTTCGCAAATGAGCGCGACAACAAGAACTACGACATCTTCGTAAGCGGCTGGTTCAGCGATTACAACGATCCGCTTGACTTCCTGAACATCATGAAGACAGGCATCTACGATTCCTACGGTCTCTACAGCGACAGCGAGTACGACAGCCTCGTAGACTCCCTGACCGGAGAGAATGACAATGCCAAACGTCTCGAGATCTATCAGAAACTCGAAGACCTGCTGATCACACAGGACTGTGGTATCGCACCGCTGTACTACTCTGATAAACATTACTACTATCAGAACTGGGTCAAAGATTTCTACACTTCCTCCTTCGGCGCAAGCCAGGAGCTTTACAGAGCATCTGTAGAGAAATAAACAGAGAAAACGAACGACACAACATAAGAAATGAGGGAAGAAGGGCTTATGATCGTATAAGCTCTTCTTTCGCTTATCACAGGGAGAGAATTTTCATGCCGAAATATTTACTTCGCCGTCTGGCAGAAATGCTGATCACACTGTTTCTGATCGCGACGGCCACCTTTTTCCTTTTGGAGGCGGTTCCGGGAGACCCGCTGACGGAGCGTGCGAGCAAGCTCTCACCGACCGTAAAGGAAAACCTCTATAAGCGCTACGGCCTCGACAAGCCGATGATGGAGCGCTATGTGATCACGATGAAGGGAATCTGCAAGGGAGATTTCGGAGAATCTGTTGTCTATGCGGGACAGACGGTACAGAAACTGATCCACGACCGCCTTCCGGTGTCCGCCCGCCTCGGTCTTCAGCAGGTGCTGGTCGGCATCACTGCCGGTCTGCTGCTTGGAATCCTCGCGGCGATGAAGAGGGGAAGCTTCTGGGACTATCTGGTGATCGCCCTGTCGGTTCTCCTCATTTCCATCCCGAACCTGATCTTCGGTCTGATGCTTCAGAAAATTTTCGCAGGTAACTTAAAAATTCTGCCGACGATCGGCTGGCCTGCGGGAAAGGATCTCTGGTTCGGCGGCTGGGAATACACGATTCTGCCGACATTGACGGGATGTTTTTCCTACATTGCAACGTATGCGCGTCTGCTGAAAACGTCGATGCTCGATGTCATCAACCAGGACTACGTGCTGACCGCTGAGTCGAAGGGATTAAGCCGCGGACAGATCATCCGCCGCCACATCCTCCGGAACTCATTCATTCCGGTCATCACACAGCTTCCGATGTCGGTTGCCATGTGTATCACAGGTTCTTTCTTTATCGAGAGTATCTTCTCGATCCCGGGAATCGGACAGTATTACGTAACGGCGGTCAATAACCAGGATCTTTCGATTATCATGGGAGAGACGGTTATCATCGCAGCACTTTATATTGTCGTTCTCTTTATCACGGACCTGCTGTATGTGGTCGTTGACCCGAGAATCAGTCTGACAGGAAAGAGCAGGTAAGGAGGAAGCGTATGGCAGCATTAACACCGGAAAAATTTAAAATTGTAGGATATACCGAAGAAGATGCGAACCGGATTGACCGCCCGACCATTTCTTACTGGCAGGATGCGTGGAGACGGCTCCGCAAGAATCCGGTCGCAATGGGATCTCTCGTTGTGCTCGGCATTCTGCTTGTCATGGTCATCATCGGACCGCACATCCGCGGCTATGATTACGTGTCCATGAATATCGCGGAGAAAAACCAGGGCGTATCGGCAAAATACTGGTTCGGAACGGACAACCTGGGCCGTGACCTCTTCTCGAGAGTCTGGGTCGGTGCGCGGGCATCGCTGATCATCGCGATCGTCGCAACGGCCATCAAACTGATCATCGGAACCATTTACGGTGCGCTGATGGCACATTTCGGCGGCTGGGTCGATGAGGTTCTGATGCGGATCATCGAGGTCATCAACTCGATCCCGTCCCTGCTTCTGACGATTCTGATCATGATGATCCTTGGAAATAACCTGTTTGCGCTTCTGGTCGCACTTAGTGTCACCGCATGGTGCAATACGGCGCGTCAGGTGCGCGGTATGATCAAACAGCTCCGCGAGACCGAATACGTTTACGCGGCAGAGGTGCTCGGCGCAAAACCGCTCCGCATCATCTTAAAACACTACGTACCGAACATGCTGGGTATCCTGATTCTGGATACGGCGACGGCAATCCCGATGTTCATTTTCACGGAGGCGGGCTTAAGCTTCCTCGGCATCGGCCTCAAAGCACCGTCGATCAGCCTTGGTGTCCTGATTTCGATGGGACAGCAGAACATGGATTTCTATCCGTCACAGCTTCTGTTCCCATGTCTCGTGCTCTGTATCATCGTTATGGCATTCAACCTCCTCGGAGACGGCCTGCGCGATGCACTCGACCCGAGACTTCGCCAGTAATAAGTGGGAGATAACGAAATGAACGAACAAAACAATCCGATTCTGGAAGTAAAAAACTTAAGAGTCTCTTATCACACCTATGCCGGTGAAGTAAAAGCGGTCCGCGGCGTGCAGTTTTCCCTCGAAGAAGGCCAGGCGCTTGCGATCGTAGGCGAGTCCGGCTGCGGAAAATCCGTGACGGCGAAATCCATCATGGGCCTCATCAAGGCACCGCAGGGTGAGATCAAAGAGAACAGTGAAATTCTCTATCACGGAGAGAATATTCTGAAATACAATAAGAAACAGTGGCAGCATTACAAGGGCGGCGAGTGCGCGATTATTTTCCAGGATGCGCTGGCTTCCCTGAACCCGACGATGCGCGTCGGAAAACAGATTATGGAAAATCTGATGGGCCACAAAAACATGACAAAACAGGAAGCGGCGAAAGAGGCCGTTGAGATGCTGCGCATGGTCGGCATCCCGGAGCCGGAAAAGCGGGTGAAACAGTATCCGCATGAGTTCTCCGGCGGTATGCGCCAGCGTGTCATGATCGCGATCGCGTTCGCCTGTGATCCGAAAATCCTGATCTGCGATGAGCCGACGACGGCGCTCGACGTGACGATCCAGGGACAGATTCTCGATATCATCAAGGATCTGCAGAAGAAAAACCATACGTCCGTTATCATGATCACCCATGACCTCGGCGTTGTGGCAAATATTGCGCAGAAGATTGCGGTTATGTACTCCGGCATTATCGTGGAGAGCGGAACGTGCGAGGATATTTTCTACCGTCCGCGTCATCCGTATACCTGGGCGCTGATCCAGTCTGTGCCGCGTCTTGATTTAAAGAACAAACAGGAACTTGCGACGATTCCGGGAACCCCGCCGGACCTCTTAAATCCGCCGGTCGGATGTCCATTCTGCACGCGGTGCAGTTACTGCATGCCGATCTGCAAAGAGGAGATGCCGGAGGCAACTGAATTCGGCGGCGAGCATAAGGCAGCCTGCTGGCTCCATCACCCGATGGCTCCGAAAGTGGAAATGCCGAATCTGGAAGGAGGAGAACAGTGATGGAAAATAACAGTTCAAATCAAGAAAAAGAAGTGCTTTTTTCCGTTTCTCATCTGAAAAAGTATTTTCAGGTCGGAAAGAATGCGACGTTAAAGGCCGTGGATGATGTCTCCTTCGAGATCTACAAAGGTGAGACACTCGGTATGGTCGGCGAGTCCGGCTGCGGAAAGACGACATGCGGCCGTACCTGCATCGGCCTGTATGATAAGACAGACGGACAGGTGCTTTACAAGGGAACCGATGTCCATGCCTTAAATGGAAAAGAACGGTTTGCCTTCAAAAAACAGGTACAGATGGTCTTCCAGGACCCGTATGGATCGCTCGACCCGCGTATGACGGTTGCCGATATCATCGGTGAGGGCATCGACATTCACCATCTGGCGAAGAATAAAAAAGAGCGCCAGGAGATGATCTACAAATATCTGGAGCTGGTCGGACTGAACCGCGAGCATGCGAATCGTTTCGTTCACGAGTTCTCCGGCGGACAGCGCCAGCGAATCGGTATCGCGCGTGCACTTGCCGTGCAGCCGGAATTCATCGTTCTCGATGAGCCGATCTCCGCACTCGACGTTTCGATTCAGGCGCAGATCGTCAACCTGCTTGTGGATCTGCAGAAGAAGATGGGCCTGACGTATCTTTTCGTTGCGCACGACCTGTCGATGGTCAAACATATTTCCGACCGTGTGGCGGTATTGTATCTGGGAACGCTCGTCGAGCTGACGACATCCGAAGAGCTGTACGCCAACCCGCGCCACCCGTACACACAGGCCCTCCTCTCCGCAATTCCGATCCCGGACCCGAAGGTAGAGGCAGAGCGCGACCGCAAAAAAATCCGTCTGGAAGGCGAGGTGCCAAGCCCGATCAACACGAAGCCGGGCTGTAAATTCCAGGGAAGATGCAAGTACGCAAAAGACATCTGCCGCCAGCAGATGCCGGAATTAAAAGATGTGGGAAACAACCATTTTGTGGCATGTCATTTCTGTGATTCGTTAGAAGAGAATAGGGAATTATAAAACATGGAAAAGATAAAGAAAATCTGCCGCGATCTCGGCAGAGCATTGACAATCGGTCTGCTGTCCGGCGGCGCTGCGGCA
The DNA here is from genome assembly GCA_963596755.1 of bacterium. Taxonomy (GTDB): domain Bacteria; phylum Bacillota; class Clostridia; order Lachnospirales; family Lachnospiraceae; genus Fusicatenibacter. The sequence goes on along the minus strand of CAVBNJ010000028.1, from coordinate 219 downwards.
GCCGTACTGCTGCTTGGAGGGTTCCTCTTCGGAGGATTTACGCTCCGCGCTGCCCTGGAGGCGGCGAAAGACGGCCTGCTGCTGATCTCAGCACTTGGCATGTTCGTGATTGCCGGAATGCTGATGGTAAAAGGCAAAAATCCGGAGAAATTCACGCAGAAAGAAAAGTGGCGCGTCCACTTTGCCGTACTCGGGTACAAGGGCGTGTTGGGAGTTCTA
>CAVBNJ010000027.1:6735-16280 GCA_963596755.1 bacterium | reverse complement strand
GGATAAGCTGAACTACATTGAAGGATGCCAGAAGAAAGGCAAAGATGTCTGTATGATCGGAGACGGCATCAACGATGCGCCGGCGCTGAAAAAAGCGAACGTCGGCATCGCGATGGGCGGAATCGGAAGTGATATTGCGGTAGATGCCGCAGACATCGCACTGATAAACGATAAAATCAGCGAGCTGCCGCACCTGCTGCAGTTATCGAAGCGGATGATGATTACGATTAAATGCAATCTGACCTTCTCAATGACACTGAACTTCATCGCCATCATCCTTGCAATCACCGGAATTTTGAACCCGATCATCGGCGCACTCGTACATAACGCGGGATCGGTCTTTGTCATTGTCAATTCTGCATTTTTACTGAACTGGAAAAAGCGGGCATAAAAATACAATACGCCGCAGATTCGTTTTAAAAAGAATCTGCGGCGTATTTTTGCGTCAGTCTTCTTTGGAATAATGAATATGCTGTAACTTCCACTCACCATCCTCTTTGACTGCCACCTGCGTCTCGAGTCCGCGGATGCCGTACGAGGTGCTGTCCTCGCGGCGGATGCATTCGGTGTGGTAGGAGAAGATGATAAGCGCCGTGTTTTCGTTGATCAGGCGCGGCTCAATTTTCTCTGCCACCAGATCGATCGAGGCGTATGCTTTCTGGATTCCGCCGATCAGGAAATCCTGGCTGATGGCTTCGTAGCCGGAAAACAGTGTGGAAACAGAGATCAGCGAAACCGGAGCGTCTTTTGCCCAGATGCGGCGGAACAGGCCGAGATCCTGTGTGTGAACAGCGCGCTGGTAGTCAGCGACGAGGGCATAGAGTTTTTCATCTTCTGCATGAAAATCTGTCATTGTAAAATCCTCCCAAAAACAAAAATATGTGAAGTCTTCGTATCTGATTTCTATCGTACCGGATTTCGAAAAAAAGACAAGTACGTACCTGAAAGTGGCATGGTTTCCAAAAGATACTAATATCTCTTAAAGAATTAGATCCTGCTCTCGGAACAGTGCATCGACGGCCTCTTCATATTCGGCAAGCCGGTTCGCCTTTTTGATCTTTTTCAGGTACTTCTGCGGATTCGTAAACGATGTCCCGAGGTAAATCCACAGTGCCTTCAATTTAAACAGCACATTTTTATCCCCGGAAATCACGCGGGCATAACCGGCGCAGAGGTCATCGCAGAAGGCGTGCAGCCGTTCCTTATCTGCAGGAGCCGGGGCGGAACTTTCGATGCTTTTACTGCCTGCCGGATCTGCATCGCGCAGCATCCCGATCAGCCACGGATTCTGCAGTACCCCGCGTCCGAGCATCACCTTCTCCGTCTTCGGAAAATCACTGCGAAGCTTCTCAAAATCATCGCCGGAAAAAAGATCCCCGTTATAGCAGAGCGAGTGGCGGCTCGTCTCATACGCCGTCCGGTAGCACTCCATGCGCGGTGTATATTTATAGAAATCCTTCTGAATCCGCGGATGAATGATCAGTTCCTCGAGCGGATATTTGTCATAAATCGCAAGCAGCTCCTCCCACTCATCCGTATCCGTCGTGCCGAGCCTTGTCTTAATCGAGATGCGGCAGTCACACGACGAAAAAATCTCATCGAGAAACGCATCGAGCGTATTTGGCCATGCGAGCAGTCCGGAGCCGCGCCGCTTTGCCACGACCGTGCCGGACGGACAGCCGAGGTTCAGATTGACGGTGTCATAGCCATATTCCCGCAGCTCTTTCGTGAGCGATAAAAAGTCCTCCGCCTGATTCGTGAGGATCTGCGGAATCACCGTCATCCCTTCGTTGTGCTCCGGGAGAATATCATTCCGCTCGCGGGAGCTCATCTTTTTATTGGTAATAAACGGCGTGAAATAACGGTCAGCAGCTGGAAAATATTTGTGATAAGCGTTCCGGTACACATATCCGGTCAGCCCTTCCATTGGGGCAAGATAAAATTGCATAAGTATCAAAATCCTTTCAAAAAATAGGTGTTCCAAATACAAAAAGTGTACCATAAAACCGCCCGAAGCAACAGAAAAAGTTCCGGTAAAATAATATCTACTAAAATAGTGGGAAAAATAGAGAAAAAGTGCGGAAAAGGACTTGACATTAAAGTCCACTTTAATGATACACTGATGTCAGAATGAAACAAAGGGAGGAATTTCAAGATGGAAAAAGTGAAAAAAGTAACCCTTTCCGGCATGCTCTTTGCGATCGGTATGATCCTGCCGTTCTTCATCGGCCAGATCCCGGCAGTCGGAAAAATGCTCCTGCCGATGCACATCCCGGTGCTGATCTGCGGTTTGATCCTTGGCTGGCAGTACGGCCTTGCTGTCGGCTTTCTGCTGCCGCTCGTGCGAAGCGTACTGTTCGGCATGCCGGTGCTCTACCCGAATGCGATCGCCATGGCGTTTGAGATGGGCACCTACGGCCTCGTTGCCGGCTGGCTGTACGGCCATGCAAAATGGCAGTGCACGAAAACGCTGTACCGGTCCCTCATCGGTGCCATGCTCTCCGGCCGCGTTGTCTGGGCGTTCGCAGAAGTTGTTCTGCTCGGCATGACAGGCACGGCGTTTACGTGGGAAATGTTTCTCGCAGGTGCGTTCATCAATGCAATCCCGGGCATCATCCTGCAGCTCGTCCTGATTCCGGTGCTGATGGTGGCACTGAACAAAGCGAAGGTTGTTCCGTTCCGGAAACCGGAAAAAGAGGCAGGAACGGCGGATGCAGGAATTTAAAAAGAGAAGTAAGGCAGCAGCCGAACTTTCTGGCATCATCAGACGGCTTCTTGTGGAGCAGGAGCGGATTGTGATTGCGATCGACGGCAGATGCGGCTCCGGAAAGACGACGCTGGGAAAAGAACTGCAGGAAATCTGGGACGGAAATCTGTTCCACATGGATGATTTCTATCTGCAGAAAGAACAGCGGACAAAAGAACGGTACGAGGAGCCGGGCGGAAACGTTGATTACGAGCGGTTTGAAGAGGAAGTTCTTGCGCCGCTTCGAAAAGGAGAGAATATACTCTACCGCCCATACTATCCGCCTGAGTGGAGATTTCTCGAGACGACGGAAATAGAGCCGCGCCGTGTCAATATCGTGGAGGGAACGTATTCATGCCACAGGAGGCTGGAAGCGTACTACGATCTGAAAGTATTCCTCACGATCGACCCGATCGAGCAGATTCAGAGAATCGAAAAGCGGAACGGAACCGAAAAAGCACAGGAGTTTCAGACAAAATGGATTCCGCTCGAAGAACTGTATTTTGAGCAGTGCCGCACCAGAAGCCGATGCGATCTCTGCATGGAAATGAAAGAAGAAACATAAGACAGAATGTAAAAAAGCCGATACAGAAATCTCGAAAAAAGATTCTGTACCGGCTTTTTGCTGTACCAAAGATCATTAATTCTGCATATGAATCTGCTCACCCGTCACCGGTGCAAAGCAGCGGAGTACATCGCCGTTGAGATCCTCATGGTGCATATCGACAGCAGAAATCTGATGATTGTCGTACGTCGTATAGTAATAGATTCCGCGCGTTGTATTGCAGCAGGACGTATAGAGCGTGATCTCATACTTGCCGTCCGCCACCTCACAGCATCCCCGCTGCTGGTCAACGGAATTTAAAATATGGAAGAACTGGCTGACACTTTCCGCCTCGCTGTCCCTGGAAATCGAATTCTGTTTCACAAAAGCCACACGCGCAAAACGAGAAGCAGAAGAGAGGTCGCCCGGCAGTCCAAGGCCGCCCATGCCGCGGCTGTACGTCTGAAGATCGAGCTGGTCAGAAAACGTATTCGCCGGCTGCTTCGGTGACAGATGCAGGTAATTGTTTAAAGAGAACATCTGCATCGGAAACGGCGGATTGTTCGTCAGAACGCCGACCGGGTTGTCGTAGACTTTCAGACCGTCCGCAACGGATTCGACTGTGACCGCACCGGACGCATCCGCGATGATCCAGTGAAGCTGCGCGAGCGGCAGATTCTCTTTAAACGGGGTATTGATCAGATTAATGCGGGAGAGTGCCTCTTTCGCCTCGGCGATTGTAGCACATGTGCCGAGAATCCACGGAATCAGCTCGAACTGTGCGATATTATCTCTGCCCGGAGCCGGATCAAAATAGACGGCATTTCCGACGAAATTCAGACCGGCGATGCCGAGGCCCTTCTCGTTGAACGCTTCATAATAGAGCGGATAATCATCCATCACACACGCCATGCCGATCATCGCATAGTGGTGCGGAAGAGACGGCATATGAAGAAACGAAAACGGGTAATTGCGGGGTGTAATCGTAATCTGATCCCCGTAGGAAAATTCATAATCAAGGGTGCGGCCCATATAAAAATCACGGGTCTTGTAAGTTGCTGCTGTACACATACATAAAACTCCTTTCGAGTGCATGAATCGTCTGTCATTGCTGTAAGGTATCATAGCACAGAAGCACCAAAAGAAACAGGATAATTTTATGAAAAAAGTATAAAAATCCGCCGGAAGAAGTGTAGCAAAAGCATTTCCCCCAGCGGAAAAAATGAAAATACAATTTATTTCTGATGTTTCCAGAAGCTTTCAATCACCGTGACAGAAGCCTCGCTTGCCGTCATCGGAATCGCGGACGGTTTCGCAAGGAAGTAACCCTGTAAAAGATCAACTTCGAGTTCCAGAACTTTTTCCAGTTCAGCCGGTGTTTCCAGGCCTTCGGCGATGATCATCATGCCGCGGCGGTGGGCGTAGGAGACGATGTTCTGAACGATCTGCTGCTTGTCCGGATCGCTGTCGATATCGCGGATAATTGAGATATCCAGCTTGATATACGCCGGTTCCAGCTCAAGCAGGTTTTTCTCGTTGCTGTAGCCGCTGCCGTAATCATCCAGCGCAAACTTGCCGGAAAATCCAGGCATATTCCGCTTCTTCTCGAGCGCGGTCAGATCCGGGGAATCCTCCTCGGTGATTTCGACGACAATCTTTTTTTGCAGAAAACCGAACTGTTCGTTGTAGGCGATCGATTCGTCGCGGTTCATATACTGACTCGCAATCGAGTTGACAAAGAGCAGCTCGTCGCCGCGCACCTGATGCGTTTCGAGAAGCGAACAGTATGCTTTTGCGGAGAGGAACATCGTCAGACGTTCCATCTCGTGCAGGCAGTCTTCCTCGCGTGCCAGTTTCAGAATCAGATCCGGGCGGGTGAGCGCCGGGAGATTTCCGCGCATCAGCGCCTCGTACGCATACGTGGTACCGTCCTTTGCCGAGATAATCGGCTGGAAATAATACGTAAACAGTTCCTCGTTCAGCATCTTGTGGAACAGGCGGCGCATCTCGGTTTCCTGTGCACTTCTGGTAAAGAGATCCATATTGAACTCGGTGATGTGGCCTTTCTCCGCCTTCTTCACCTGATACATCGCGAAATCCGCGTATTTTTTCAGGGTAGGAAGATCGGTACTGTTATCTGGATACCACGAAACACCGCCGGAGAGGCGGAGCGGAAGTTTTCGCCCGCTCGGCAGTTCCAGAGCCGTATTCGAGACGGCATTGGAAAGGTTCTGCAGAATGGTGCGGATTTCCTCCTGGGAATCGTAGCCGTAGAACAGAAGATTGAACTCATCACCGGAAATACGCGCACAGAGCGTTTTCGCCGGAACAGAGGAGATAAAGCACCGTCCCGCCTGGCGGATATAGGCATCGCCCCAGTCGTGGCCGAACGTATCGTTGGTGCGCTTCAGGTTGTCGAGGTCGATCATCAGAAGTGCGGCGTGGCCGAGTGTCTCCGGATTTTCAAAGAGGGCTTCGCTTTCCCGCTGGAACGCACGGCGGTTGTAAAGGCCGGTCAGTGCGTCGTAATCGCGTTCGTGCTCGATGCGGAGCCGCTCCAGCATAACCGAGGTAAAGTCCTCGACAAGGCCGATCTGTGCATAACCCTCGCGGGAGGTCTCCATACGGATGTAGCGGGAGGTTCCGTCCGGAAGAGGGATCTCGTATACTTTGGAATTTCCCATCCAGTTCGTGTGCGCGTGCGCCAGGTCGAAATCGCGCAGCAGCGCCTGAAAATACCGCACGGTAAGCTCCGAGGTATCCTGGTCCGGAAGGGCAAGCATCGTGAAGAAGTTGTTCGTCACGTAGACGCTGTCGAGATCGAAGCGCATTTCATAGCCGCCCAGTTCAATACTGGCCATTTCCATGATCCGAAGGAACTTCGTGGAGGTTGTCAGAATATCCTGACTGAGCTGCGTGATGGCCTGCGAGAACTGGTCAAGCTCGCGGATGCCCGTTTTCGAGAGCACCGGCAGGGTGTCCCGGTTTTTCTGCGCGGCGGCAACCTCTTCGGAGAGCTGGGAAACCGGATGAGCCAGAAAACGGCTCGTGATCAGACTGGAAATGAGTCCGACCAGCAGAGTCAGAGAAATGGCAATCATCAGAATCCGCAGCATATGACTCGAAAAATAAAACAGGTTCGAGGTTTTCACCGCACCGGCGAGAATCCACTGTTCATTGGAGAACGGAGCATTCCGGCTGTAGAGAGTCAGCGTGGAGACGGCAACGTAATAGGAATTTTTATCATACCGCAGCCAGTAGGAATCATCGGAACGTTTTTCCAGCGTGAAGACCTGCTTTTTGCCTCTGTTCGAAACCGGCATGCCGCTGTCGGTAGAACGAACCGCTTCCCGGCATGTCACGCGCGAAGTGGAATCATCGTTGATGGCGTCGGCAGAAGCGGAGGCGAGAAGGTACGTTCCGGTGCTGCTGTTCTGCAGCTCCGCATAGGGAAGCTGGGACTGCAGATACGAGGTCAGCATCTCAATGCCGAGTACGCCGTAGATGGTTCCGTCCGATGAAATCAGCGGAATGGAGTAGGCGATGGCGGAGCGGTCATCTCCGGAAAGTGTGTAAGGAGAGACGGTCCAGCGGCCGTATGCATCGGTTTTTAAGGCACCGCCGTCCTTCCAGGCTGCCGCGAGCACCGGGGTGATGAAAGCACTTTCCGCCTGGTTGGAGAGATCAAATGTAGTTGCCCAGGCTTTGTCGGTGGAAATACTCATCGAGCGGACAAAGGCGACAGGAGAGCGCTCCAGTAAAAGATCGTTGTTGTGCGCCGATGCCGGGGAGGTGGGATCGAGATCACGAATATAGATGCCCGGCAGAGAGCCCGATGCGGTCTCGTCTGTGATTTCGTCTGTTGTAAAAGCAACAAAGATGCCGGTGATGGATTTGCTGCGCAGCGTGGTAATCATCGTGTCGCTGATTGCCTCAAGGAGCGGTGTCACGTTGGAAGAACCGTTTCCAAGAGAAGCAAAGTCAATGGTTCCATCGGCGGCAAGCGTTTCAGAGGTCTCATTGATAAAGGATGAGAGTTCCGTCAGATCCTGATTCGATACCATCATATTTTTCAGGTAGTCGGCGCGGTTGCTGGTCTGCATATCCAGTAGATCCATCGCGTTCTGATTCAGCTTCGTGCTGACATCGCTTAAGTAGAGCGCGGCGACCAGCAGAAGAATCTCGATTGAGAGCACGATCAGCATGGCGAACAGAATCGTTCGGAAGATTGATTTTTCTTTCTTTCTCTTTGGTATGATATGCATGAGTACCCTCCAGTCAGGTTTAAAGTTTAGTTGTCAGCGTAAGCCGAAAGACTGGCGAGCGCATTGTTGTACCAGGTTTCAAAATAATCGTCGGTCAGGAATTCTGCAGAAGCTTCTTCCAGCGTCTGGCCTTCGCCCATGCGTTCCGCAACGACGGCGCGGTCGGCTGTTGCCTGATCGCTCATGATATCGTCGAGGGTGGAGCGGGCATCCTTTCCGGTTTCGAACGGTTTCGTGGTATAGAGTCTGCAGTTGTTGATGGAATCAACGGCAGACGAGAGAATTTCGTCCATCGAGGAGGAGAGTGCAGAATCGTGTTCGCGGATGACCTCCATATCGTTGGCTTCCTTGGTGACCGGCAGATAACCGGACTCGACGGAGAATGTAATATTGTGATCCGGCTCGGTAAACCATTTGAGGAAGGTGACACATGCCTTGATTTCCTCCTCGCTTCCCTGTGTCACAACCATGCCTGCGCCCTGCTGCACGACATACGGCTCACCGTCTGCGAAATGCGGAGAAGGAAGCACTTTCATGGAAATATCATGCGTATCGGAATCCGAGGTGCTGACCTGATCCGGAAAGAATGTTGCGCTTGAGGTGGATCCTGCGTAGGCGAGGATGTTTCCGGTCTTGATATCATCACTGCGGAAGTGACCTGAAGCGGCGAAATAGCCTTTGACGAACGGCACATAGTAGTTGTCCCACAGTTTTTTCACAACGTCGTGGTCAAAGTTCAGCGTCATTTTGCCGTCTTTGACATCAAAAATCGTGCATCCAAGCTCTTTGGCTCCGACCAGCATATAGTTTGCCATGGCGTCGCGTCCGAAGAGTGCTTTTCCGTCGCCCTCCTCCGGGGTCTGCTCGTCGGTCCAGTTGTAGTAGAGCTCGGAGGTGGAAACGAGTCCCTCAATCGTGGAAAGATCGTCATAGGAAGCGCCGGTCGCCTCGGAGAACGCCTGCCAGTCGGTATCGTTTAAGAAAAGGAGCTCGGTGGATTTTGCGGATGGGAAAATGCGGATGCTGCCGTCATCGGAGAAGTCGCCCTCCTCGAGATAATTGGAGATATAAGCGTCCTTTTCCTCATCGGTCAGATACGGTGCGAGATCGACAACCTGGCCCATCTGGTCGAGGGCGTATGCGGTGTCGGCGTAAGCGGAGAAGATATTCGGCATGTCGAGCGCGTCCACCTTTCCTTCGGCGGAGGCGAGGACATTTGTCTCAAGGTCGTTGACACTGCCCTGGCTGGAGCTCTTGACCACGATATTTTCTTTTTCGCCCACGGTTTTGTTGAACTCGTCGACGAGACGTTCAAAAGAAGCTAACTGATCGCCGTTGTAGTAGGTCCAGACCGTCAGATTGATTGTTTTGCCGGAATTGCCGGAGAAACTGCATCCGCCAAGGAAAGCGGCGGTAAGAGAAGCGCCAAGCAGAACGGCGATGGCTTTTTTCTTTAACATAAAACTCCCTTCCCGGCAGGTCGTATCCGAGATGCCGGATCACATAAAATTAAGTAATTCTTATTCAAATTCCGTCAAAAAAGTTTGACTTTTTATGACTCATATAGAAAGAATTATAACATAAAGAAACAGGAGCCGCAAGAAAAGCCCTGCCGGAAAACACGATATTTTTCCGGCAGGGCTTTCAAAAAACTGGATAAAAAGTTTACTGATGATAATAGGATAAGAAATCGGTGATTTTTCCAACCGCATCCTTTAATACTTCGATCCGCGGCAGATAAACAACACGGAAGTGATCCGGCTGGCCCCAGTTGAAGCCGCCGCCGTGCACGATCAGGAGTTTCTTGTCGCGGAGCAGGTCGAGGGCGAATTTCTCATCGTTTGTGATGTTGAACTTTTTCGTGTCGATCTTCGGGAACATGTAGAACGCCGCTTTCGGTTTGACTGCAGTGATGCCCGGAATATCGCAGAATGCCTTGTAAACGTATTCGCGCTGCTCGTAGATCCGTCCGCCCGGAACGATGTAGTCA
>CAVBNJ010000027.1:0-6725 GCA_963596755.1 bacterium | reverse complement strand
GGTGGCCGCCGAGAGCTGTCTGGACAACGGACTGCGCCGGAACGTTGGAGCAGAGACGCATGTTGGAGAGCATTTTTAAGCCCTCGATATAGTCTTTGGCAATGGCTTTGTTGCCGCTTAAGATCATCCAGCCGATGCGGAAACCTGCGATCATGTGCGATTTGGAAAGACCGCTGAAGGTGACGCAGAACAGATCCGGTGCAAGGGAGGCGATGGAAACGTGCTCCAGGCCGTCCATGACAAGACGGTCGTAAATCTCATCAGAGAAGATGATGAGCTGATGCTCTCTGGCAAGATCGACGATCTGCTGCAGCACTTCTCTTGGATAGAGTGCGCCGGTCGGGTTGTTCGGGTTGATGATGACGATCGCTTTCGTGCGGTCGGTAATTTTCTTTCTCATATCGTCAATATCCGGGTACCATTCGGACTGCTCATCGCAGATGTAGTGAACGGCTTTTCCGCCGGCCAGCGTTGCACATGCGGTCCAGAGAGGGTAGTCCGGGGACGGGATCAGGATTTCATCGCCGTCATCGAGAAGAGCGGACATGGAAAGGTTGATGAGCTCGCTGACGCCGTTTCCGGTGTAGATATCATCGATGCCGACATTCGGCAGATGTTTTAACTGTGCGTACTGCATAATGGCTTTTCTTGCGGAGAAGAGTCCCTGGGAAGGAGAGTAGCCCTCGCAGTCGGCGAGCTGGTGGCTCATATCGTAGATGACTTCATCCGGTGTGCGGAAGCCGAACGGAGCCGGGTTTCCGATGTTCAGTTTCAGAACCTGCGTGCCGCAGGCTTCCATACGGTTTGCTTCTTCCACAACGGGACCGCGCACATCGTATAAGACATTGTCGAGTTTCGATGATTTTTTAAATTCTCGCATAGGGGAACCTCCTGTTTTCGTGAGGGAATCTGCAGGGGCATCTTGGAAGGAAGGTTCTGCAGAAACTGGATTTTTCTGTGAATTTGTATCTTTTGCAAGCAGCCAGTCGGGATCGACCTGGAGCACATCGGCCAGAAAATGAAGAATGTCGGAGCGCGGAACGGTTTTTCCGCTGACGTACTGGCTGACATGGCTTTTTCCAAGTTTGACTCCGCGCCGCTGGGCCGCTCGGATTAAATCGACCTGTTTGAACTGCTTCGCCTGCATGGCGGCTTTCAGACGGTCGGAAAAAGTGTCGTTTGTCATGAGAAAATCTCCTTTTTGATCGGGTTTCTGAGATTAAAAGTTCAAAAACTGAGTGTATTGTACCACAGGGAAAAATAAAGTTCAATAGAAAAATAAAAATAATAAAAAGTTCAAAATAAATACCATAAAAAGTTCAATTCAATGATATGCTGTATACAGGAAGAAAAAAATAAGAAAACCTATTGACATTAAAGTCAACTTGAATGCTATAGTAAAGAAAACAGGGTGCAGTGCGCCCAAAAATAAATGGAGGACAGATACCAATGGCAGAAGTATTTACAAGCAAACAGAAATTGGGTTTTGGTCTGATGCGCCTTCCGCTGACGGATCCCAATGATGCAGGAAGCATCGATCTGGAGAAAACGAAAGAGATGGTGGATGCTTTTCTGGAAAAGGGTTTTACTTATTTTGACACTGCGTGGATGTACTGCAATTTCAAAAGTGAAAACGTAGCGAAGGACGCGCTGGTTGACCGCCATCCAAGAGACAGCTTTACACTGGCAGACAAACTGCATGCAGGATTTGTAAAAACAAAAGAAGACCGCGATGCGATTTTCAATGAGCAGATGCGCAAAACAGGTGTCACATATTTTGATTATTACCTGTTGCATGACATCGGCGTAGACCATTATGAAATTTACAAGAATCTGGACTGCTTCAATTGGCTGCAGCAGAAAAAGGCGGACGGTTTCGTAAAGCACATCGGATTTTCGTTCCATGACAATGCCGAGCTGCTGGACAAGGTGTTAACGGAGCACCCGGAGATGGAATTTGTACAGTTACAGCTCAACTACCTTGACTGGGACAGTGAGGGCGTGCAGTCACGGAAATGCTATGAAGTTGCAGAGAAACACGGAAAACCGGTCATCGTTATGGAGCCGGTCAAAGGCGGAACGCTCGCAAAAGTGCCGGAGCAGGTAGAAGAGAACTTCAAAGCATATCACCCGGACATGTCAATCCCGTCCTGGGCGATCCGTTTTGCGGCAAGTCAGCCGAATGTAAAAATGGTATTAAGCGGCATGAGCAATATGGAGCAGCTTCTGGACAACACCGGCTACATGGCAGATTTCCAGCCGTTAAATGAGGAAGAGCTGGATCTGATCAAAAAGGCAGTTACTGTGATCAACAGCAATATCGCTATTCCGTGCACCGGCTGCTCTTACTGCACCGACGGCTGCCCGATGAGCATTGCGATTCCGAAATATTTCTCCCTTTATAATGCAGATCTCCAGGAGATCAAAGAAAAAGGCTGGACACCGCAGGGAGAATATTACGACAGACTGACAAAATCCTTTGGAAAAGCAAGCGACTGCGTCGAGTGCGGTCAGTGCGAAGGCGTCTGTCCGCAGCATCTTCCGATCATTGACAATCTGAAGAAGGTAGCGGCGCATTTCGAAAAATAATCACATAAATGAAAGGGGTATCATCATGGAAAAAGCAAAAGTTTATTTCACAAAAGAGATTACACCGGAAGCCGTTGTAAAGATGTATGAGACACTGGGCGTAGAGCTCCCGGGAAAAGTAGCTGTAAAGCTTCACTCCGGAGAGGTTGGAAACCAGAACTTCCTGCGTCCGGACTTTATGAAGCCGATGGTAGATAAAGTAAACGGAACGGTTGTTGAGTGCAACACCGCATACGAAGGAAAACGTTACACCAGCAAAGATCACTGGGATACCATGAAGCTGCATGGCTGGACCGAGATCGCGCCGGTTGATATCCTCGATGAGGAAGGCGAGATGGAGCTGCCGGTAGAAGGCGGAAACCAGCTCACGAAAAACTTTGTCGGAGATCATATGAAAAATTATGATTCCATGCTCGTTCTGTCCCACTTCAAAGGCCACCCGATGGGAGGCTTCGGCGGTGCGCTGAAGAACATCTCGATCGGACTTGCTTCTTCCCACGGAAAAGCATACATCCACGGCGTTGGAAAACCGGAAGATCTCTGGACCGCAGACCACGATTCCTTCCTGGAGTCCATGGCGGATGCTGCAAAAACGATCGTGACCTATTATCAGGGAAAAATGGCGTTCGTCAACATCATGAAAAACATGTCCGTTGACTGCGACTGCTGTGCCGTAGCAGAAGATCCGGCCATCGCGGATATCGGAATTTTAGCATCCCTCGACCCGGTTGCGCTTGATCAGGCCTGCCTCGATCTCGTCTATGCATGCGATGATCCTGGAAAACCACACCTTCTGGAGCGCATCGAGTCCAGAAACGGCGTTCATACCGTAGAGGCTGCAGCCAAGATCGGTGTCGGAACGAGAGAGTATGAGCTGATTGAAGTTCAGTAAGGATGGGATTTTTTCTGACTGAGATTATATGAGAAACGGGCTTTCCAGGGAAACTTGATATTCACCGGAAAGCCCGTTCCTTTATTTAGAAAAGAGAGTTATGAAGAAAGAGATTTATATATGGAAAACGGTTTAACTGTTTAAAACAGTACCGTCTGCCAGCGTAATGGTATAGCCGTTGAAGTTGATCGTACCATTGTTGGTCAGGGAGCTGATCGTGCAGTCCCCGGTCAGGGTCCAGGTGCAGCCCTCGTCGATGGTGACAACGGCGTTGTCGGATACGGCAGTGCCGCCCGCTTCGTTATCGGTGATGTTGATGGTTCCGGTGAAGGTGCTTCCATCGGAAAGTGTCAGGTCGAGAGTAGAAATCGTATCGACGACGATCTTGCCTTCGAGTACCTGATCCGAAGCAGTCACCTCAGCCTGCGCGCCGTTGGAGCCTGCGCTTCCCCAGCCATGGCTTGCACTGTTTCCGGTAATCGTCATCAGGTTTGCATCCGCGTCCTCATTGGTGATGGAAACGCCGGAGAGACTGATGACAGAATGCGTATTCGTAATATAGAACATGTCGCCGTTCTTTGCGGTCAGGGAGCCGCCGGTCATCGAGAAGCTCGAAGTTCCGACCTCTGCATCGCCCGACATGGACTGATAAATCATGACATTGTGAACGTTTTCATCGGAGCTGGTACCCTCGGTATCGCTCATGTTTCCGGTGACATCGCAGTCGGTCAGTGCAATCGAGTTGCTTCCTTCGATGACGAGCGCCTCGGAATTATTTGCAGTCAGCGTTGCGTTTGAAACGGTAATGTCAGCGGTGGAGTAGACGGCCGGGGAGTTGTAGCCGTTGGAGGTGTACGTTCCCTCGTCTACGTTGACCGTACCGCCGCCACGGTCGGAGCGGATGGCTGCTGCGGAGTTGCCGGAGGTCTCAACCGTCAGGTTGGATGCGTTCGTTGTGCCGCCGCCGGTCGTCTGGATTCCGCCGGAGTTGTCAGCGGTTGTGGTGATCGTACTGTCAAAGATGTTGACGATCGTGCCCTCGCCGTAGCTGAAGACGCCGTTTCCGTTCTGTGCGGAGGAATTGACGGTTGCATTTGTGATGGTCACTTCCGCGCCGTTGGTGGCGAGCAGTGCGGCGTTCATGCCGTAGAAGTCGCCGTCCTCGGTATTGGAGGAGCTGCCGGCGGATTTAGTAACGGTGATGCCGTCCAGAGTGACGGATGCGCCGTCCACGCGGAGGGCGTTCTCATCATCGCCAGTGGAGGTATAAGTCTCACCGTTTACAGTAGTGTCGGAATCAATCGTGGTTGCCGCAGTACCTTGTGTTACCTCGCCGGAACCGCCGAAGCTGCCGCCGCCAGGAGCACCGCCGTTGCCGTCCGGAGCGCCGGAGGAAACAGACTCAATCACAATGGAAGTGATGGTATTGTCATCACCGAAGGTGACGGTGAGGACGGAATCTGTGGAAATATCATTGATCGAAGCGTCTGTGGTTTCGCCGTTTTCGGATTTCTGAATCGTCACGCCGTCCAGATCGATTGTTGCGGTGTCGTCACCTGCCGTAAAGGTCTTTCCGCCAGGACCCCCGCCCATCTGGGAATCGCCGCCTGGCATATCCGGCGGAGTCTGTCCGTCAGAGGAGCCATCTGAAGAACCGTCCGAAGAGGAGTCGCCGTCCGGTTTTTCTGGTGGTGTCTGCTGGTCGGAAGAACCATCCGAAGAACTGTCGGAAGAAGAATCGCCGTCCGGTTTCTCCGGAGGAGTCTGCTGATCAGAAGAGCCATCCGAAGAATCACTCGAAGAGGAATCGTCGCCCGGTTTTGCCGGCGGTGTCTGTCCGTCGGAAGAACCGCCAGGGCCTCCCTCGGTCAGCTCACCGAGCTGCAGCGTAACGAAAGTTCCGTCCATCGAAGTAACCTGTCCGGTGATCGTCTGATTGCTGTAATCTGTCTCCGAAGTATTCGTGGAAACAGAAGAAGCCGAAGCACTCACGGAGGAGCTTGCGGTTGAAGCGGATGACGAAGCAGCCGCGCCGCATCCGGTGATGGATAAGGAAAGAGCCAGGGAACATAAAAATATAGATCTGCGTTTCATATAGCAGTTACCTCCTTTGTTTTGATGGCTTCATTATAACGGGGGAACCTTAAAAGAACTTTAAAAAATCAGAGGATTTTGTGAAGCATCTGTGAAAACACGGCGATCGTGAAAAAAACAGGTGTTTGTCTATTCTGTACAGGTAAAACGCTAAACCTTGCATAATTTGCAAATTGACAAACCGCAGGATTTCGGTAGAATAGAAGATAAGATTTTGTGCGTTTCTATTAAGAAAAGTTTTTATAGAAACGGAAGAGAAAGGAAGGAGAAAATGTATGGGGGAAGGTCATAAAAAACTGAATTTTTCCGACTGTATGGGGCTTGCGATCGGTCAGATCATCGGATCGGGCATCATGGTGCTGACCGGAATCGTCATCGGCCTGACAGGCCACGGCATTGCAGCGGCATTTATCTTAGGAGCTGTACTTGCCATCATCACCTGCGTGCCGTTCATCATTCTGACATCCGCAATCCCGTCATCGGGTGCCGGCTTTACCTACATCCGCCGGCTGATGGGCGAAAAAGCCGGATTTATGTACATTGCGATGTTTGTCTTAAGCCAGGTGCTGATCGCAACGTACGCGAAAGGCTTTGCGAGCTACTTCTGCTCGATTTTCCCGCAGTTCAGCGAGACCGTTGTAGCGATGGCAGCACTTGTCATCTGTACTGTCGTCAACCTCGTCGGACTGAAATCAAGTGCGCTTGTGCAGAAAGGCATGGTCGTGCTGCTGCTTCTGAGTCTGTTCTTATTTATTGTCTTCGGACTCCCGAAAGTAAGCTGGGATGCCCTGACACCGACGGTATCGAATCTGATGCCGAACGGCCCGAAAAACTTTTTCACGGGCGTGGCACTTTTAAGTTTTGCGTGCGGAGGCGCAAAATTCGTTGCGGAGAACGGCGATGATATCGTCGAGCCGTCCCGCACCATTCCGAAAGTCATTGTGCTTTCGACCAGCATCGTTGCCGTATTCTACGTGCTGATCGGCATCGTCGCAGGCGGCGTGCTTCCGGTCGAAACCGTAGCATTCCAGAACCTGACACTCGTCGCAAAAGAAATTTTCCCGACGTGGCTGTATCTGTTCTTCGTCTTCGGCGGCGCGGTGTTTGCACTGCTGACGACCTTAAATGGAACGCTGAGCTGGGTTACCAG
>CAVBNJ010000026.1:0-16738 GCA_963596755.1 bacterium | reverse complement strand
ATTTACGGTTGTTCTGTTCAAGACTCAGAATAACTGGGTTCATTATGAAACAGGAGGAGACGACTAATGGTAAAGACGAAGAAGAAAAAAATGATGGATTCGGTGCTGTTTCACGTAGTAACATGCGGGATAGGTCTTATTATGATCTATCCGCTGTTATGGCTGTTTGCCAGCTCCATGAAAAGCAACGACACCATGTTTAAGAATGCTTACTCTCTGATTCCGGAAAAATTTGATCTCATCACAAACTACAAAAGTGCATGGGCAGGCGTCGGCGGCGTATCCTTTATGACCTTTCTTGGCAACACAGTTCTCGTAACCGTTGTCGGAGTTGCTGGATGCGTTATCGTATCCCTGTTTGCTGCCTATGCATTTACGCGAATCAAATTTAAGGGTTCCAATTTCTGGTTCTCCTGCGTCATGATAACCATGATGATTCCGTCCCAGGTAATGGTTGTTCCGCAGTACATTATTCTGAAAAAATTAAACCTGATTGATACAAGAATTGCCCTGATTCTGCCATGGTTCTTCGGCGCTGCTTTCTTTATCTTCATGCTGGTTCAGTTTTTCCGTGGTGTACCGAAAGAGCTGGATGAGGCGGCCGAAATTGATGGATGCGGCAAAATTGAAATTCTGTTCCGGATCCTTGCCCCGGTTGTAAAACCATCCATCATCACAGCTTCTATTTTTGCTTTCTACTGGATCTGGCAGGACTTTTTCCAGCCGCTGATTTTCATGAGCACAACAAGCAAATTTACGCTGTCACTTGCCTTAAATATGTTCCTTGACCCAAGTACTTACAACAACTACGGCGGACTTTTTGCAATGTCTGTATTATCTCTTCTGCCGACCATCATTTTCTTCATTATTTTCCAGAGATATCTGGTAGACGGCATTGCAATGGATGGTATTAAAGGCTGATGCTGCCATTGAACAGACTAAGAAAGGGTAAATCAAAATGAACCTTACATTAAATGGAATTTCCCATAAAGAAGAATGGGAACAAAAAGGTTATAAGCTTCCCACCTATGATGTCCAAAAAATGCGGGAAGAAACCAGAGAAAATCCGTTCTGGATTCATTTCGGAGCCGGAAACCTGTTTCGTGCTTTTCATGCCCGGGTTGTGCAGGATTTACTCAACAAAAAAGTCATCGGCCGCGGTCTTATCGTAGCCGAAGGCTTTGATTATGAGATTATCGATAAAATGTTTGTCCCACATGATAATTTAGGCCTTATTGCAACTTTGAAATCCGACGGAACCATCGAAAAAGAGATTGTTGCAAGCGTTGCAGAAGCACTGCCGCTTGATTCCGCTGATGAAACAAGTTTTGCAAGACTGCAGGAAATCTTTAAAAAAGATTCCCTGCAGATGGCTACCTTTACTATTACAGAAAAAGGCTACAGCCTTGTAAATGGAAAAGGTGAGATTATGGCAGATGTGGCAGACGATTTTCTTGCCGGACCGCAAAAGCCGAAGAGTTATATGGGCAAAGTAGCTTCCCTGCTTTACAGCCGCTATCTGGCCGGACAGAAGCCAATCGCAATGGTAAGTACCGATAATTGTTCTCACAATGGAGATAAGTTATATGCTGCCATTGATTCTTTTGCCCATGAATGGACCAGAAATCGCACTGCAGATACCGGCTTTTCCGACTACATTCATTCCGACAAGATCTCCTTTACCTGGAGTATGATAGATAAAATCACGCCGCGGCCGGATTCCAACGTCGAAAAAATACTTTTAAGAGACGGCATGGAAGAACTCAACCCGGTTATCACTTCCAAAAACACTTATGTAGCACCATTTGTAAATGCAGAAGAAACGGAATATCTTGTCATTGAAGATCGCTTTCCGAATGGAAGAGAAAATTTGGAAGCGGCCGGACTTATGTTTACAGACCGTGACACCGTGGATAAGGTCGAAAAGATGAAGGTATGTACCTGCCTGAATCCTCTGCACACAGCACTGGCAGTCTTTGGCTGTCTGCTCGGTTATGACAAAATTTCGGAAGAAATGAAAGATGATGATCTGAGAAAAATGGTCGAAATCATCGGCTATAAAGAAGGACTCCCCGTTGTCGTCGATCCTGGTATTCTAAATCCGGAAGAATTCTTACGCACGGTTCTTGAAGTTCGTCTGCCAAATCCTTTCATGCCGGATACACCGCAGCGAATTGCAACAGACACATCGCAGAAGCTGGCAATCCGTTATGGAGAAACGATCAAAGCCTACATGGAAAAGTCTGGTCTTTTCCCTCAGTCGCTCGAAATCATTCCTCTTGTGATTGCCGGATGGCTCAGATACCTGATGGCAGTTGATGACGAAGGAAATGCATTTACACTCAGTCCTGATCCTCTTCTCGATGAGCTTACACCATATGTAAAAGATATCACATGGAACGATCCTAAATCAGATAACCGTATTCTTCCGATTCTCGCACGGGATGAAATCTTCGGTGTAAATCTTGCAAAGGCCCAGATTCTCTGCAAGGTATGTGAGTGTTTTCGAAAGCTGACTTCCGGAGAAGGTGCGGTACGAAAGACCCTGCACGAATATGTGGAGAAATTATCATGATGACAGCAGAAAGCAAAAAAGTACTGTTGTTTGGAGAACCGATGGCACTGCTTATGGCAGATACATGCGGTCCTCTGGATCAATGTGAACATTTTACCAGAAGCCTTTCCGGTGCAGAGGTAAATGTTGCAATTGGTCTTACACGATTAGGGCATAAGGTGGAATACTTTACCAGACTTGGTAATGATCCATTTGGTCACTATATTATGCATGAACTCAGAAGACAGAACATTGGTACGAAATGGATTCAATATGATGATGTCTACCGCACGGGAATTCAGTTGAAGGAATGTGTGGAAGACGGAAGCGATCCTTATGCACCGTACTATCGAAAGGGCTCTGCGGTATCCCATACCTCCGCTGAAAATATAGATGAGATTGATCTGAACGATGTAGATCTTGTCCATATAACAGGAATACCGCCAGCTCTTTCCCAAACGGCTCTGGAAGCAACGATGCGGTTGATGCATCGAGCAAAGGATCAGGGCATACTGCTTACATTTGATCCTAATCTGAGACCTGCCTTATGGAAAAACCAGGAAACGATGATTCAGACGATCAATCAGCTTTCCACACTTGCAGATGTGGTTTTTCCTGGAATTAATGAATGCGAGATACTTCTTGGCACCAGAGACATAAAAGAAATTATATCCTGGTATCATTCATCCGGTGTGAAATTAGTTGTTATAAAAGATGGAAAGAATGGAGCCATTGTTTCCACCCGGGATACCTTATCAGAATCTCCAACAACCGTACCTGGATTTCCTGTGGAACATGTCGTAGACACGGTTGGCGCAGGCGATGGTTTTGCCGTTGGCTTTTTAAGCGGACTGCTTGAAAAATGTTCTGTCAGGGACTGTGCTCTGCGCGCAAACGCCATCGGTGCCTTGCAGGTGCAGCACAGAGGAGACAATGAAGGGCTTCCCGATAGAGAACAGTTAAAAACTTTTCTGCTGCAATATGCCGAACATTAAAAATCAAAACCTTTCCTGATGTAAAGACCGTCTGTCCTATGTGTATTTACCATAAGACAGATGGTTTTTTTGTTTTTTCTTGAAAAAAACTTGCAAATCTCGTCTGAGATGATATACTTTTTCCATTACGTTACTTTATTAAAGTACTTTTCCCATGAAAGTACTTCTACTTATGAAAAAGAAAGAGGTATCTATGCTCCAACTGATTGAAACTGTCAACAGTGCCGTGAACAATTTTATCTGGGGTGTTCCGGCTATGATTTGTATTTTTGGTGTCGGGCTTTATTTGAGTCTGCGCACCCGTTTTCTCCAGATTCGAAAATTCCCGTATGCGATCCGCACGACGATCGGACGAATGTTTCGGAAAAAGGATGCGTCGGACGGTGCGATTACTCCGTTTCAGGCGGTCTGTACGGCGCTGGCGGCTACGGTTGGTACTGGTAATATTGCCGGTGTGGCCGGAGCGATTGCGATCGGCGGACCGGGTGCGGTGTTCTGGATGTGGGTTTCTGCGCTGCTTGGCATGTGTACGAAATTTGCCGAGGTTACGCTGGCGGTCTTCTATCGCGAGACCAACGCCAACGGTGAGCTCGTCGGCGGACCGATGTACTATATTAAAAACGGCCTCAGCAAAAAATGGCATTTCCTGGCTTACCTGTTTGCCGCTTTCGGTGTGCTGACCGTATTCGGAACCGGAAACGCAACACAGGTTAACACGATCACAACCGCCATCAACTCCGCGCTGATGAACTACAATGTGATCTCCGAGAATTCCGTTTCCATTTCCAACCTGATTCAGGGAATCATCATCGCAGCACTCGTTGCGCTGATCCTGCTCGGCGGTGTCAAGCGAATCGCTCAGGTAACGGAAAAACTCGTTCCGTTTATGGCACTCTTTTATATCATCCTTGCCCTCGGCGTGATCTTATTGAACATCAACACGATTCCATCCGTTTTCGTGTCGATCTTCGAGGGTGCGTTCCGTCCATCCGCTGTGACGGGCGGTATCGTCGGAAGCATGATTATGAGTGTGAAAAAAGGCGTGTCCCGCGGTATCTTTTCGAATGAGGCAGGTCTTGGTACCGGTTCGATCGCACATGCCTGTGCCGACACCAGAAAACCGGTCAAACAGGGTATGTTCGGTATCTTCGAAGTATTTACCGATACGATCGTCATCTGTACTTTAACGGCACTTGTTATCCTCTGCAGCGGCACCTCCATCACCTACGGACAGGCTGCCGGAGCGGAGCTGACGATCAGCGGCTTTACCGCTACATACGGCAACTGGGTTTCCCTGTTCACCGCACTTGCGATGTGCTGCTTCGCCTTTTCCACGATCCTCGGCTGGGGACTTTACGGTGCACGATGCATCGAGTTCCTGTTCTCCGAGAAGATCACGAAATACTTCATGGCCGCTTACTCTCTGGTTGCCATCCTCGGCGCCACCGCAAATCTCGGCCTGATGTGGAGCATCGCAGAGACCTTCAACGGCCTCATGGCGATCCCGAACCTGATCGCTCTCTTCCTGCTCTCGGGCAAGGTCGTAGAACTGACAAAAGAATATTTTGCGAACGAAGGAAAAACCAAATAAACACAAAAAATCTCCGGAGAAACGGCACTTTCACTGATTACCGTCTCTTCGGAGATCTTTTTATATCCCTATATCATATTCTATTCTTTTCTCTGCAGCTCCGGCCGACTCTCCTGATGCTGCTTTTTCTGCTGATACATTACCGCATCGGCCCGCTCGATAATCTCCTCGATGTCCATCTGCTCATGTTCCATCGGCACCTCGATCAGGCCGCAGCTGAAGCTCTTCGGATACTCGTGCGCCTTTTCCGCCTGGAACACCGTCTGGATTCTCTGCAGTTTATTTTTCGCCGCTTCCAGCGGACAGTTCTGCAGCACGATGCAGAATTCATCACCGCCGACCCGGGCAAAAATGTCTTCTTTCCGGATCAGGCTTTCCACGGTCTGCACGAAATGGCAGATATACCAGTCCCCCTCGGCATGGCCGAAATGGTCGTTGATGTATTTCAGATGATCGAGATCGCAGTAGCAGAACACCAGATTGATCTCCTGTTCCATCAGCTCCCCGGACCGTTCCAGAAAATACGACCGGTTTCCGATTCCCGTCAGCGGGTCGCGCTGTGCTTTCCGGCGCAGCATTTCCTCGCGCTGTTTCGTCTCGGTGATCTCGCGGATAATATGCGAATACGCCATTTCCCCCTGCCATGCAATAATGCGGGAACGGATCTTGTAAAAGCGGTGCTGCGAATCCTCCGCCTCCCAGTTCCATTTCGCCGACGTCAGATTTTCTACATTGCTGCACTGCTCCTTCGCCGTCTCCTCCAGACACATCTTGTAGATCTCGCCGTTTTTCACTTTCTCCGGCTCATCGTCCCGGTTGCAGTAGAGGATTCTCGTTCCGTCCACATTCGTGACGATGATCTCCTCCTCGCTTCCGCTGATCAGATCCATCAGAAGTGCGTTGTAACTCTCCGTCATATCCGCGTGGCGTTTCTCCTCCTCAGCTTCCTGCTTTAAGGCATTTTCCCGCTCGCGGAGTTGTGCCGTCATCGTGTTGAATGCGTCCGAGAATTCTCCCAGATACGAAACTGTCTGGGAATAATCGCCTTTCGCCACCTGTTTTGCCTGCCATGTCAGATGATTTAAATTGGCCTGAATGTTTTTCAGATTATCACACAGCGAATTGCCTCTCGTCGCAACGGTTCCGGAGAGATCCCCTTTGGAGAGAGCTGCGGAATACTGTTTCATCTCCTCGATCATCTTTTCCAGATACTGCAGTCCCATGCCCAGCTTCTGGTACGGCTCGTCGAGCTGATCGAGCACCAGCGGCTGTACCTTGGGATCGTACAGAATACTCCGCAGATATTCAAATAATAATTCACAGTTTCTATCTTCCATCATCAGGCCCCTGTTGCTTTATCTTTCTATTCTTCTACATTTGCGTGGAAGCGGCAGACACGGTCGCCCGTTGCCCAGCAGTCTACTTCCACTGCGGTGTACATCTTTCCGGAGTAGGTAGAAAGCACTCCGGCGATAAATCCTTCATCGTAATTGCATACGGTCTCTCCGAGCACCGGAAGTCCCGAGCAGTCCGCATCCTCTGCCACCGTGAGAATGATTTTTCCGCTCTCTTCATCGACATCCTCAATGCGCAGAACGCCGATTTTCAGCTCCTTCATCTTGTTCTGCAGCTGATTGACGAACGCATCCATCGGCTGATTTGTATCCAGCATATGTTTTGCAAAGTATTCACCTGCCGTGCGTCCAGCACTGCGGAAAATGTCAACCTGCGTGTCTTTTCCGTACCGCTGAACCAGCTCGTCTTTCAGAGAATACTCCAGCATACGGTACACGAGAACCGGGAGCTCTTCTCCTAAATTTCCTCTGCTGTTCTCGTCATATCTTAAATATTCCTCAAAACGAAGCGGTTTCTTGTCTGCGAAAAAAATATTATCTTCCATCAAAATTTCTCCTGTCATTTAATTTTTCTTTTGCTCTTTTGCATCTTCTGTGTTTTCATATTGTCACATTTTTGTATCATTTTATATCACTATACCAATTTCTTCTCACCGTTTCAACAATAGCATGTAATACCTTTGCATTGTCAGACAGAGCGCGCCGCACCTTAGGAGCCCTGTTTTGGGCGCGGACTCGGGCGGTACAGCTCTCTTTCGCGGATCAGGCGTTCCATGCATGCTTTCAGTTTTTCCTCATCCAGCGGCTTCGTCAGATGCGCGTCCATTCCCGCCTCGGCGGATTTTACTGCATCCTCGGCGAAGGCCTGCGCCGTCAGCGCAATGATCGGGATGACCGGTGCATCCGGCCGGTTCATGTTCCGGATCGCGCGGCATGCGGTGTAGCCGTCCATCACAGGCATCATCACATCCATCAGAATCAGTTCAATCTCTCCCGGTTCGGACTTGCGGAATGTTTCAACGGCTTCTTTTCCATTGTCGACGAGAATCGTTTCCGCTCCGAGATCGTCGAGCAGGAACAGCAGAATTTCCGCATTCAGCGCATTGTCTTCTGCAGCCAGAATCTTTTTGCCGTGCAGATCAATCGCCTGCTCACTGATTTTCTGTTTCTCCTGCTGTGCCGGATCAACCGCAAATGTCAGCGTCCAGGTAAAGCAGGTTCCCTCGCCTTTCCGGCTCTCCACCTGCAGATCGCCGCCCATCTTTTCGTTGATCCGCTGTACAATAGAAAGACCGAGGCCCGTCCCCTTCAGTTCTCCGCGCGCTCCGCCGGCTTCCTGCGAAAACGGCTCGAACATTTTCTTCTGGAACGCTTCGCTCATGCCGATTCCTGTGTCCTCCACGGTAAAGCGGCAGGTCACCGTATTGTTCTCGCGTGCAGTTACCGCGGCACCGAGCGTTACCGTTCCGCCGGCGCGGTTGTATTTAACGGCATTGCTCAGCAGGTTCATGAGTACCTGCCGCACATGAAGCTCGCTTGCAAGAACCTGCGGCGGATCGAAGGTTTCCAGATCCGGCGTCAGAATTGTGATGCTGCCCTCCACTGCTTTTTCGTGGAGCATGTCGCAGCAGTTTTCCAGCACCTCTTTTAAGTCCACCGATTCCTCGACAAGATGGACATCACCGTAATCCAGCTTGCTCATGTCGAGCACATCGTTGATCAGATCCAGCAGATATTCGGATGCCATGCGGATTTTTCTGTGATAGGTCCGCACTTTCTCCGGATCGTCCAGAAAGCGGTCGGAGATATTTAAGAGACCGATAATGCCGTTCATAGGTGTCCGGATATCATGGGACATTCTTGTCAGAAACTCGCCTTTCGCCTCATTGGCATACTGCAGCTCCTTGTTCTTTTTCCGCATCTGTCCGGCATGAAACAGAGCAAACAGTGCAACTGCAACAAGGCCCGTCAGGGAAGAAAAGACAATCACCGCCTGCGCCGGGTGAAGCCGTACATAGCTCTGCAGCGTCGCGTGATGCATATGCGTGTTTCCCTCTTCCAGAAACGTCGTTTTCTCCAGATCCGAGAGGCTGTAAATATAATCGTTCAGCAGCCGGATAAATTCAAGATCACTGTCCCTTGCAACTGCCACGCAGATGTTCTGCGTCTCACCGGCAATCGGACTTGTGACGAGGGAACTGTAGGTATCGTAAATATAATATTCCAGCGCCGAGCGGTCACCGATGGCGTAATCTGCCGAACCATTTTTGACCGCTTTGATGCATTCCTCTGCATTATCACAGATAAAAAGAGATTCAAACCCGCTCGTATTTACTTCCTGTTCCAGTCCCTTTTCAATCGCAGCTGTGCCATGATTTTCTGTATCCGCCGTATGCAGATAGGCAATTGTGGATTCCATAATGGATTTGCTTCGGACAAAACCGATCTTCGTACAATACTCCGACGTAAACGGCATACCGATCAGCAGATCATAGTCACCGTTCTCCAATGTGCTTTCCATCTCCGCACGGCTCTCACAGAACGTGTACTCCATCGCAACGCCTGCCTCTTCCGCAAAGTCGTCCAGCACCGCGACCAGCATGCCCGCCGGCTTTCCTTCCCGCCGGTAGACATACGGCGCATCTCCGTCCAGACAGAGCACCTGCAGGGTATCCAGCGATTCCAGATACGCTTTCTGTTCGTCGGTCGGTGCAAAAATATACCGCGCATTGCGGAAAAAGCGGTCGAACAGCACATCCTGAAGACTCGGCTGCACCTGATCAATGATGGTAATGGTCTGATCCAGCTCATCAATCAGCGCCTGATTCTCTTTTGACGTTACAAAGTAATACGGCCGCGGCGAAAATTTTTCAATGATCCGCGTGCCGGAGATTGGTGCAAGCGAAACGCTGGAAATGACATCAACCTCGCCGTCGATCAGCGCCTGTTTCTGTTCGTCGAAAGAGTCGTAATACGATACCTCATAATCAAAGTTTTCAGTATTCAGATAAGAAAGAACTTCCGCATTCCGTGTTTCCGCCTGCGTTAAAAGGCCGACCCGAAGCGGACTCAAAGCCGCCGCATTGTCCTCCCGGAGGCTGCTCGTCTCGAGCGCGCAGAGTGTCGTGCTGACGGTTCCGTAGCTCTTCTGCGGATAGGCGAGATCCGGGTCCTGTGCACTTGTTTTCAGCATCGGTCCCAGAAGATCGACTTTTCCTGCTTTCACATCGGCAAGCGCATCGAGAATGTCCTGCGTTGCGTCACCGCTGTCATATCGGACATATTCCATTTTCCAGCCGGTGTACTCGGCGATTTTCTCCAGATATACATAGTTATATCCGTCCGGTGATCCGTCCGAATGGAAGCAGCTCATGCCCTCTTCCACCGGGAATGCGACGCGGATCGTGCGCTGTGCGGTCTCCTCCGCTTTCACCGTTGCCGGAAAAACAGCCGCAATTCCAAGGCAGAACAATGCAATCCAGAATAAGAAAAATGCCATATATCTTTTTTTTATCTTCGTTATATCCGTCATAAAACCCCGTCCCCATTTTGTATTTTTCATTACAATTATATGTTCTCTTTCATTTTATCGCGTTTCCATAATTTATCAAGGTGATTTTCCGTCAAATTTCGCCTTTTCGCTTGACAATAAGGCGGGGACATCTTACACTGTTAAAAGTTTAGGCAAAAATAGAAAACTGCTGACTGTCACTGTTTACCAAAGAGGGAAAACCGGGAGGAGCTTTTGAATGGAAAATTGGAACAAAGTAAAACTGGTACCGGAGTTTTCTGAGCAGGGTGTGGACTGCTACCGTCTCGACGGCGGCGATTACGAGAACGAATATTATATCGTATCGGAAGCCGAGACAAGAAAACTTCTGAATACACCGGAGGTTGTCGGATACGAGGTCTACCACTGCCTGATTCCGTCCACTTCGCAGATGCTTTATTACTTCAAAGAGCAGGGAAAGGTTACCGCAGCAAATATCCTTTCGATCCTGCGCGGCGCTCTGAATTACCCGCTGGAGGAGAGCTGCTACCGTGAGCACATCCGTGTGCATGACATCAGCTTCTTATCGAGTGAGCGTGTCTTTAAAGAAGATGAAATCGCAGGCCTCGAAATCAAATACAGCAAGCTGACCATGGTTCCGGGAAGCACGCTTCTGATCGGCGATATCATCGCAACGGGAGAGACCCTGATCCACTGTCTGCGCTACGTGACCGATTTCTACCGCGAGCACGGCGCATCACTCCGCAACATCATCATCTTTACGATCGGCGGCACGACCGGAATCAAGATTCTGGAGCGCCTTACAAAAGAGATCCGCGAGTTCTGGCCGGACTTCGAGGGCTTTATCACCGTTTATTATGAGGGAATTTTCAGCACATACGAGGACAAGGGCGTGTCCGGAATCAATCTGCCGGATGTCGATTTCTACTGGAAAGACGGCATCATCGCACCGGAGTTCCGAAGAGAGACCCTTTCCATGCGCGACCCGCTGTTTGAGAAATGCATCATCTACGACGGCGGCGCAAGACGATATGAAATCCACGAGCATGTCGAGGAAGTTCTTGATTTCTGGAACAAAATGCTGGAACGGGCTGACAAGATCGACTTTACCGAACTGCTCGAGGAAAAACTGGGCTGTCCGCTCGACGCATCCTATGACGAATGGGTCCGCGTCAACCATTATGAAAAAATCGATGAGCGTGTAACAAAATGGCTGTACCGCCAGGAGAAAGGCTATATTGCAAGTCTTGGCGACGTTACTTTAAAAGAAATTGCCGCTGAGCGCATCGAGGAATTTACCTCGGCACTTCGCAAATACATGCTGTAATTCAGACAGCCTTCAGGAGAGATTATGGAAAAAGAAAAGAAAGTAAAAGATGTTGACTTCGCGGACAGTGCGGTCCCGGTTTCCGAACGGAAAAATGTAGTAACGATGTTTATGATCATGCTCGGCTTCACCTTCTTCTCGGCAAGTATGTGGGTCGGCCAGCAGCTCGCCGACGGCCTCGATTTCTGGGGCTTTTTAGGATCGCTGATCCTCGGCGGCATCATCCTCGGCGTCTATACCGGACTGCTCGGCTACGTCGGCGCAAAGACCGGTCTGTCGCTTGACCTTTTGTCCCAGAGAGCTTTCGGTGAAAAAGGTTCTTATCTGCCGTCAGCCATGACCAGCTTCACCCAGATCGGATGGTTCGGCGTCGGCCTTGCCATGTTTGCGATCCCGGTTTCCAAAGAGCTGCTCGGCGGAAGCACCGCAGCCGAGTGGGGACTCGTCATCCTGGCCGGCGTCTGCATGACCGCCTCCGCTTATTTCGGCATTGAATCCCTGACAATCGTCAGCTACATCGCCGTACCGAGCGTTGCGATTCTTGGAACGATCGCGATGGTGATGGCTGTGATGAAAGGCGATGGAACGATCATCGATCAGTTTGCAAAATCGAGCGGATCGCTGACCATCATCGGCGGCGCGGGCCTTGTTATCGGCTCCTTCGTCTCCGGCGGAACCGCAACACCGAACTTCGCCCGTTTCGCAAAGAACGGAAAAGCCGGAGCTGTCACCACGGTTGTAGCGTTCTTTATCGGCAACTCGCTGATGTTCTTCTTCGGAGCGATTTCCTCGATCTTTGTCGGCGGAAACGATATCTTCGAAGTTATGGTGCGCCTGAACCTGTTCTATCTCGCTGTCCTCGTTCTCGGTCTGAATATCTGGACAACGAACGACAACGCGCTGTACACTGCAGGTCTCGGCCTTGCCAACATCTTCCATCAGAAGAAAAAACCGATGGTACTCATTTCCGGCATCATCGGAACGGTTGCCTCCGTGTGGCTGTACTACAACTTCTGCGACTGGCTCAACATTCTGAACTGTACGCTGCCGCCGGTCGGCATGATTCTGGTGCTTGCCTATTTCATGAACAAAGAGGACTTTGAAACAGACCATCCGAAACTCAAAACCGTAGACTGGTTCGCCGTTGCCGGCGTTATTCTCGGTGCCATCGTTGCGAACCTGTTAAAATGGGGCATTGCCTCCATCAATGGTATGGTGGTTGCCGCCGTATGCTACTGTGTGGGACAGATGGTAAATAAGAAAAACAAGTAAGATATGATGAATGAAACAACTGCGTTACACCCCGCAAAAGGGGAAAAAACAAAATACCGCCTTGCCGAATCAATGAAGGAATGCATGAAGACGACGCCGGTCGAGGAGATCACAGTGCGTCAGATCTGTGAAATCTGCGGCGTCACCCGCCAGACCTTCTACCGCAACTTTCTCGACAAGTACGATCTGATCAACTGGTATTTTGATAAACTTCTGACAAAATCTTTCGAACATATGGGCCGCGGAACGACGGTTTTCGACAGCCTGGAAAAGAAATTCACGTACATCCAGGAGGAGAAACCATTCTTCGCTGCCGCCTTCCGCTACGACAAACAGAACTCGCTGCGGGAGCATGATTTCGAGCTGATCCTGGCATTTTATGAAAACCTGATCCGCGAAAAAAGCGGCCGTCCGGTGACACAGGAAATGCATTTTCTCCTCGAAATGTACTGTCAGGGATCCATCACAATGACTGTAAAATGGGTACTTGGCGGGATGGACATCACTCCTTCCGAGCTCGCCGGTCTTCTCGTCCGCGCGATGCCGGAAGACTTGAAAAAATTATTTTTAGAGCTGCAGCTTCTCTCTTAACAGAGGGGGCTGCGGCTCTTGTTATTTTTCACAAATTTCAGCCTGTGATTTTTTGCACAATGGCGATTTTTCAAAAAGTGTTACACTTTGCTTCTTCTGTCACTTTCTTTTTTCCCTCTGATTTTGTTAATATAATCACAAACGAACAGGAACAGCTGCTGATCACAGCAGATCCAATGATTACAGAAGGGAGTTTTTCAATCATGGCAAATCGTATTAACTTAAATGCAACCTCCTATCACGGAGCAGGCGCTATCAATGAAATCGCAAACGAGGCAAAGGCACACGGCTTCAAAAAAGCATTCGTATGCTCCGACCCGGATCTGGTAAAATTCAACGTTACTTCCAAAGTAACTGACATTCTGACTGCAAATGGACTCGACTATGAGCTCTACAGCGACATCAAACCAAACCCAACCATCGAGAACGTAAAACACGGCGTAGAAGCTTTCAAAGCATCCGGCGCTGATTACCTGATCGCTATCGGCGGCGGTTCTTCTATGGATACTTCCAAAGCCATCGGTATCATCATCGCAAACCCGGAGTTCGAGGATGTCAGAAGCCTTGAGGGAACTGCACCGACCAAAAATCCATGCGTACCGATCATCGCTGTTCCGACCACAGCTGGTACTGCTGCAGAGGTTACCATCAACTACGTTATCACCGACGTAGAGAGAAAACGTAAATTCGTATGCGTTGACCCGCACGACATGCCGATCATCGCAGTTGTTGACCCGGAGATGATGTCCTCCATGCCGAAAGGCCTGACCGCTTCCACCGGTATGGACGCTCTGACCCACGCAATCGAGGGCTACACCACAAAAGCTGCATGGGAAATGACCGATATGTTCCATCTGAAAGCCATCGAGCTGATCTCCAAATCCCTGCGCGGCGCTGTTGCAAACACCAAAGAGGGACGTGAGGGAATGGCACTTGGTCAGTACATCGCAGGTATGGGCTTCTCCAATGTAGGTCTTGGAATCGCTCACTCCATGGCACACACTTTGGGCGCTGTTTATGATACCCCGCACGGTGTTGCATGCGCAATGATGCTTCCGATCGTTATGGAATACAATCAGGACTGCACCGGCGAGAAATACCGCGAGATCGCACGCGCGATGGGCGTTGCAGGTGTAGACGAAATGTCTCAGGAAGAGTACAGAAAAGCAGCCATCGACGCTGTTAAGAAACTTTCCGCTGATGTTGGAATCCCGTCTGTTCTGGAAGCAGTCAAAGAAGAAGATCTGCAGTTCCTTGCAGAGTCCGCACACGCAGATGCCTGCGCACCGGGCAACCCGAAAGATGCAAGCGTTGAGGATCTGAAAGATCTGTTCCGCAAAATTATGGCTTAAAAATTTCTGAAAAAGAAACACCCCGGAATATGGAAAATTTTCTTTCCGTATTCCGGGGTGATTTTTTGTTGCCAATTATTGATTTCGTAAGTTTTATTCTACGGTGTTTCCGTCTGCGTCTACTGTCACGGTATTGACGGTTGCGTTGTCAAGAACGGTGTTGATCAGACGCTCCATCATGATGTTGCGCACTACGGTGTCTTCGCCGTAATAATCGTTGGCTGCGCTCAGGAAATCTTCCTGCGACATATTGGCGTTGGCTGCCTCGTCGTTTAAGATCTGCTGGTAATCCTGGTCGTCGGTTGTCCAGCCTTCTGCCTCTTTTACAGCATCCAGAAGAAGGGCACTCTTTGCCATGGTTCCTGCGTACGTTGCTTTCTCCTGATTGTAGGTTGCGCGGTCTGCGTACTGCTCCAGATAATCATCCAGCGTAATGCCGTAGTTCTGCAGATAGTTGGTATACCGTTTGTCGTAATCCTCCTCGCCAATCGCAACATAGGATTTCGGGATTTTGGTGAAGGTACAGCCGTCTGCCACCTGCTGCATCGCGTCGTCCTGCAGGTTGTTTTCTGCTGTTGTCTCGTTGGCTGCCTCAAGCTCGGCGCGTTTTCCTGCGTAATAATCGTCTACGGTGCTGTAATCGGTGTTTGCCGCTACCCACTCGTCGTTGAACTCCCATCCGTCGATGTTTTCTGCCGGGCGGGTGAAGGCGTTTACAGTAACGGTGAACACAACGTCTTTTCCAGCCAGATCGGTGCTCTGATAGTTATCCGGGAATTTCAGGTTCAGGTCTTTCGTCTCACCGGTTTTCATGCCGATGACACCATCCTCAAATCCGTCGATAAAGGTACCGGAACCGATCACCAGATTGTAGGAATCGCTGCTTCCGCCGTCGAACTCCTCGCCGTCGATTTTTCCGACATAACCGATATCAGCGGTATCACCCTCCTGTACGGTTGCGTCCGGATCGTCCATGGTCACGGATGTCTCTGCCATAATGGCGTTCTGTACATCATCATCGGTTACCTGCTCTACTTTTTTCTCCAGTGTCAGGTTTTTATAATCGCCGAGTGTCACGCACTCTGCCGGATCCACATCCTCATCTACAACCGGGATGCCGTCGACATCGCTCGGAGAAACGTATTCCTCGGAAGCTGTGCTGTCAGACGATGTGCTGGATGCATCGGATGTCGACGAAGCACTTGTGCTGCTTACGCTCGACGCGGAACTGCTGCCTGTTGTATCATTTTTTCCACATCCGCTCACACTGGCTGCTCCCAGTGTCATGAGCAGAAGCATGGCTGCTGCTTTTCTTTTCATTCTTAAATTTTCCTCCATCTGCGCCGCTTCCCGGCGCGTTATGAACCCCATTCTACCATACTTGAAGGGTAAAAAAAAGGCTGGGACTCCGATTTTAGAAATTCTTATGATTTTCGGCCCGAAAATCGCCTGGATTGGGCTAAAATGTGTTTGCGTTTTGCCGGAATCAATGTTAGAATGTTCATAGACTGGCATCGTATGTTTCGATGCCCACATTATTTTTTTGCAGAGGAGGAATAGAGGGATGAAACCCTGGATTATCGTATTAATCGTATTAGCTGTCATCGCTGTCATCCTTGGTCTGCTGTATTACTTCGGTAAAAAAGCACAGACAAAACAGGCCGCACAGCAGGAACAAATGGAGGCCATGAAACAGACTGTCTCCATGTTGATCATAGATAAGAAAAAGCTTCGTATGAAAGATTCCGGACTTCCACAGATGGTCATTGACCAGACACCGAAAATGATGCGTCGTGCAAAACTGCCGATCGTCAAAGCAAAAGTCGGTCCGAGAATTATGACCCTGATCTGCGACGCTGCTATCTTCGATCAGATCCCGGTGAAAAAAGAAGTCAAAGCTACCGTAAGCGGTATCTACATCACCGGCGTTCGCGGTATCCGCGGTTCTTTAGAGCAGCCGGCAAAGAAAAACGGCTTCTGGCAGAGAATGCTCCGCAAGGCACGCGGCGAAGAGAAATAAAATTTCATCAAAAAATAAAGGTACCCGGGTTGAATGGTTTTCATTCTTCCCGGGTATTTTTTTATAAATTCAGTTTTCCGCCTTCGCGCGGTTTCACCTCGATATCGATCACGCAGTCTCCTACGTAGCTGTCGTTGATGTCGAGTGCATATTCTGCTTTCAGTAAAATC
>CAVBNJ010000025.1:0-16822 GCA_963596755.1 bacterium | reverse complement strand
TTCTTAATACCGTGTGAATGTAGTCCACCTGCGTATCGATGACGCGCTCCTGCAGATCGGTGTAGCCGATGTCGGTGTGGGAATGGTGAATGACATACAGTGTCTTAATTTTTCGTTCCATTTTGTTTTCCCTTTCTGATTTTTATCTCTGATTTGTTATCGCACGGATGCGACGAGCATTTTGATGATTTCGCCTTCTTCCGGCACAATGCAGTAGGTGCCGACGGCCGCCGGGACGATGACCGTTTCTGCATAATGTACGGTGAACGGTTCGAAGCTTCCGTCCACACTCTCGATGCGGGCGCTCCGTCCATCCACAAGGTTCATCACATGAACGGTATCACCCATCGAAACGGTATGCGGCTCGGAAAGTGTGTAACGGATCGTGTCGATAAACTCACGGCTGTGCAGCCCGGTCCGTTCGATTTCACAGTTTTCTGTTTTCTCCAGTGTTTTCTGCTGCCCGACGATGTTGTCGTACACCCATTTTGTATCGCGGTTCCACTGAATATTTTTCATGCCGTGATCGAGATGGATCGGACGCGGCAGACCGTCCATGCCAAGACGTCCCCAGTCCCAGAGCTTGAAGGTAAAGATATACGGTGTCGCGCTGATCTCCAGCACCATCGTATTTTTTCCCGAACAGTGCACCGTTCCCGCCGGGATCAGCACATGGTCATGTTTCTTTACCGGAATTTTGTTGACGTATTTTTCCGCCGGGAAGATTTCTTCTCCTTTTTCCGCCGCACACAGTTCACGCTCCATCTCCGTTTTGTCCACGCCCTCTTTTAATCCGAGGTAAACGAAAGTCTCTTCGTCTTCATCCGCATCAAGCAGATAATAGCTTTCATCCTGCGTATATGGCATGCCGAATTTTTCATAGATATATTCCGTCAGCGGATGCACCTGCAGCGAGAGGTTCTGTCCGCCCATCGTATCGAGCAGGTCGAAACGGATCGGGAACTCTGCACCGAACCGGCCGTGCACGCGCTCGCCGAGCAGCTCATGCGGCGCATACAGAACGAGATCCTGCGCCGGAACTTTTAAAACTTTTCCGCCGATTTCCAGATTCAGGCTGTTCTCTTCCGGAACGCCGTCAAAACTCCAGGCGAAGTTTTCTTTTGATGCATCAAGTCCGAAGTTCTCTTTCATCCACTGACCGCCCCACACACCCGGATCGAAGTACGGCTCCATGCGGAACGGTTTTCCCGCAAGCTGGCGAAGTGCACCGCGGAAAGCATCTCCCGCTGCCAGAACCGGTGCATCTTCGCGCTCGGTGTCCAGCAGATAGGAGAACCGCTCATACCGCTCTTTTTTGTAACGGTCTGCCAGACGCCATTCGATGAAGAATCCCCGTTTGTATTTCGTCAGGATCGGATCATCATTGTTTGTGCTGTGCCAGTTTGCCATTCCCGCGCGGTATCGAAGCTGTATCTCCCAGCGGGTCAGATCGCAGTAAACCAGAATGTCTGATTTCGCGAGCAGCTCTGCCGCCGTTCCGATGAGGATGATCAGTCCGCTCTCGATCGCTGCGATTTCTTTTTGTGCCGCTTCCAGTTTTTCTTTTTCGAACCAGGTGTCGATCGTTTTATGGCACATAATGCCGAAAACGCGGTCGTCGGTGATATAGTCGCTGAATTCTTTCAAGAGCGTCTGCTCGTCTTTCGCACAGTCCTCGGTGTCGAAAATCCGGTCTGGATGCAGTGCCTCTGCCAGTTCTTGAATTTCTTCTTTTCGCACACCCGGGTACATGTCAAATGCCAGAATGCATGTTTTCTGTTCTTTCTTTTTTTCTGTGACCGCGCGTTTCAGCTCTTCGATGATCTCTGTTTTTTCATCCCAGATTTCATTTTCATATCCGTCAATTTTCATTTTCGGATGCAGTTCATAATTTCCGTATTTCTTCTGTATGTTCATAATGCCCTCTGTTCTTTCTTCTATAAATCCACGGTATATTTGTACCGGTTTCCCGGGTAATAGCAGACGGAATACTCAAAGATCGTTCCATCTCCCAGAAACGTCTGCCGCGACCGGATGAAAATCGGCATCTGCGCATCGATTTCCAGCATCGCCTGCACCTCCTCCGACGGCAGTGCCGCCTCAAGCGTGTCGCGGCCTGACTCCAGAAGAATGCCGTGTACCTTCCATAAATACTGGTACAGCGATGTCCGATACGGCTCTGTCTCGAGCGGCAGCTCACAGATTTTTTTCAGATATGAAATCGAATAGACCATCGGCTTGCCTTCCGTATTGCGCACACGTTTCAGACAGTAGCACTGCTCCGTCATCGGAATTTTTAAGATCCGTGCAACTCGCTCCGTCGGATGCACCAGCTCCATCTCACAAGTTGTCGTCTCCATCGTGATGTTGTGTTTTTCCATTTCCTCCGTGAAGCTGATTACGCGGTCCATCTGCTCCTCAACCTTTTCATACACAACGTCCGTTCCGATGCCGCGGCGTGCCCGCACATATCCGCTCTGCACCAGATTCGCCGTTGCCTGGCGGACGGTTACGCGGGAAAGCTCATATTCCGCCATCAGTTCTTTCTCCGTCGGCAGGAAATCACCTTTTTTGTAGGCTCCCTGTTCTATTTTCTGTTTTAAGATGTTTTCCAACTGCGCATACAGCGGCG
The DNA here is from genome assembly GCA_963596755.1 of bacterium. GTDB lineage: Bacteria > Bacillota > Clostridia > Lachnospirales > Lachnospiraceae > Fusicatenibacter. The sequence continues at coordinate 14,190 of CAVBNJ010000025.1, read as the reverse complement.
GAGCTCCCGGATTCCGGTCAATCACAGTATTCATCGCATTTTCCTCTCTGTTCGTCATTCTCTGTTTCCGTCTTCTCTGCTGTGCGGGATGTCATCTGCTGTGCGGGATGTCATCTGTTCTGGTGATACCAGCTGTGACAGAAGTCCATCCATCGCGCAAGCGGATGTCTCCGGTTCGGTCTGGATGCGGATTCCTCTTTTTTCGCATTCTGCATGCAATTGTGCGCCGAACCACCGAAAGCTTTTTGAGATCTGGCCGCCCAGCAGAAGCAGATCCGGCTGATATGCCGCAAGCACCGGCAGGAGTCCTTCTGCTGCATCTGCGCCAAAACGTCTCCACACCTCCTGCGCTTCCATGTTTCCCGACTCTGCCAGATGGGAAAGTTCCCTGCCGCTCTGCGCTTTTCCCATCACGGCGAGACTGATGCGCTCCAGCCCGCGCACGGAAAGGTAATCGTCCAATATGGATTCCCGGAAAGGAATCTGATAAATCCAGCCATTCTCCGGCACGCCTTCTCCCGTTTTCACTGGTTTTCTCTGTTCAATAAATGCTGACCCCGCACCGGTTCCGATGCAGACGCACATGATTTTTTCTGCCCCGCAGCATGTCCCGTACCAGCTCTCCCCCAGAGCAAATGCTTCGATGTCATGCAGAAATAAAAACGGTGCTTCTTTCAGTTCCGGCACACGCGCTTTGATCTCGTTTTCCAGCGGGATACCGTAAATCGCATCGTATTTGTTCAGCCCCTGCATCCGGCTGATTCCTTTTTCATAATCAAACGGCCCCGGAATTGCCATACCGACGGCGCGCACCCTGCCGTTGGCATCTTTCCGGAGTTCCCGGCAGATCTGTGCAAAATTGTCGAGAATCTTCTCCGCACTTTTCTGCGCCTGCGACGGGAATTTCCGGATTCTGGTTTTCTGTCCTTCTGCAATCGACGCACAGCCTTTGATTTCCGTGCCGCCGACGTCAAGCAGAAGATATACGTCTTTCTCTTCTCTCATCTGTTCCTGCTGCCCCTGTTCCCGGACAGCACTGTTTTTTCTTCCGTGCCGCCCTTTGTTATAATGTTATAACCTATTCTGTTTTCTGCCGCAACTACCTGCTCTCCATTTTGTCAGCTTTTCTGTAACTTTGTGAAATCACGATAATACCTTTTATGCACTTCTCGCAGAACGCAGAAAATCCCCTGATTTTGGAACTTTTTCTTCCAAAATCAGGGGATTTCTCTCTGTTTTTTAATACCTTTCCTGCAGCGCTTTCATTTCCTGCACAACGCTCTGCAGTCGTTTTTCACCAACGTAGTTTCCTACTGCAAACAGTGCTTTATAAAGAAAGTTTACCGCAGCTCTGTCGTCTGCCTTCTGCAGTTTCTCCACCATCGGGAACAGGCCGGTCAGCAGTTCTTCTTTCAGCGCACGGTCTGCCGGATCGTCGGTTTCCAGTTCTTCGAAATCATAATTATCTGTTCTGCCGCATTTTCCTTTGCAGACGGCGCAGTCTGGATTCAGACGGTTCTTCTCTGCCTCGACGCGGGCAATCCACTCTTTCCCTTCTGTCTCCGTCAGTTCTTTTTCCGGATCTGCCGCGATAAGGCCCGCGATCAGAATCTGGTGTGTCACCGCATCCGGTCTGTGACCGTTGCTGTCGCCGCTTGAAAATTCCTGCGATTCGCCCTCGGCGGCTTCTCCTCTTCCATCTACTGACCGCGCAAGTCCGATCAGGGCACCGAGGAGGTCTTCCTGTATTTTTGTCATTTGTATTCTCCCTTATGTCTTACTGTAAAATCTCGCCCTCTGTGGAAATCACAACCGTTTTCACCGGGATCTTCTTTCCGCTCTCTTTCACCGCCATCTTCACCGCGCGCTCCATTCCTGCGCAGCACGGAACTTCCATGCGCACAACGGTGATGCTCTTAATCTCGTTCCGCATGAAAATCCGCGCGAGTTTCTCGGAATAGTCGATGTCGTCGAGTTTTGTACATCCTACCAGCACAACATGACTGCGGATGAAATCCTGATGGAAGTTTCCGTAGGCATATGCCGTACAGTCCGCTGCAACGAGAAGGTCTGCTCCCGCAAACATCGAAGCCCGCTCCTGCACCAGCTTGATCTGCACCGGCCACTGGCGGAGCTGGGATGGAGCTGCCCCATTTCCCGGTTTCTGCATTTCCGCAGCCGCCGTTTTCTTCGCCTTCCGCTGGTTCTCCTTCACCGCCTCTTCATCGTACGGCAACGCCTCCCGCTCCACAAACGAAATCGCATCCGCCGGACAGACCGGCAGACAGTCTCCAAAACCGTCACAGTAGTCGTCCCGGATCAGCTTCGCCTTCCCGTCGACCATCGCAATCGCACTCTCATGACAGGCATGCGCACACAGCCCGCATCCCGTACATTTATCTTCATCTATCTGAACAATTTTTCGAATCATGGTGTTTGCTCCTTTTCTCTTTTTACTGCTCCACCATGATACCATATTTCATCCCATCTTTAACAGTTCTTTTTTCTAGTAGTTTTTTCCTACAGCACCAACTCCTCACCCAGCGCCAGCGAGTAAATAATTTTCTCTTTTACTTTCTTCCCTGTCGTCCGCTCGAGTGCCTGCTGGTAATACGCGAGCTGTTTTTCATACCGTCTTCTCAGCTCACCAATCTCTTTCACGCGGTCCGTTTTGTAGTCCACCAGAACAATCTCATCCCCATCCATAAACCATGCATCAATGATTCCCTGCACGAGAATCGTCTCATCCGCCGGATACGACGGGTCTGCCTCGCTTGCCGGGACAGACATCACAAACGGCTGCTCCCGCTTCAGTGTTCCATTCAGAAACGCATTCCGCATCCGCATTCCGACCTGGCTTTTTGCAAATGCCAGAACGGATTTGAAGTAGATGCACTCCGCCGCCTCTTTCGTCATTTTTCCTTCCGCGATCAGCTCCTCCGTCTGCGCCATCAGCTCTTTGATGCTGTACGCCCTGCGGTAATCGAGGCATTCCAGCAAACGGTGATAAGCAGTTCCGCGGTCGGCACCTGTCAGAGCCTCAGCGTTGTCTTTCTTCATAAATCCCGGCACAATCGGAACGAGTTCTTCCTCCGCAAACAGCTCTTTTCCGATCTCCGATTCCTCCATGCCCGCTTTTTTGAGCTGTGAAACCGTCACCTTCACCGGAATCTGTTTTTCTTCTTCATACGGATAATGATACTCAAACCGTTCCTCCACGAGCTCCTTCAGCGCTTCTTCCCGCGGCGGCTGTTTCGGGATTTCCATAATCTTCTGTTCATTGACCGCCCGCTCCATCTGATGCAGCACTTCTCCTTCCACGAGCCCCGCCGGTGAAACGAGTCGGATCGTAACCGGAATTGTTTCTGCATACAATGGATTATCCACATTGCCCGAAAGCCCAAACTGTTCATACAGCCCATCAAAACAGCGATTTCTGGAAAACGCCGGCAGAATCCAGTCAAGATAGCCGGACGCGCTGCTCAATGTCTGGTACGACAGCAGTTCCTCCTGCCGTCCCGCATGCGCCGCACACTGTCTCACACGGCTTTCCAGCTTCGACGCCATCCCCGTCATAATCAGCTTTTCTTTCGGACGCGTCATCGCAACGTAAAGCACGCGCAGCTCCTCCGCCAGATTTTCCAGTTTCATGCTCTGACGGATGATCTGCCGCGGCAGTGTCGCCTGGCGCACGCGGTGCTCGGGATCAATTGCATCCGCACCGATGCCCATCCGCGAATGCAGCACCAGCGCCGCACGGCTGTCCATCTGGTTGAACGATTTTCCCATACCGGAGAGGAACACCACCGGGAACTCGAGGCCCTTGCTCTTATGAATACTCATAATACGCACCGTGTCCGCACTCTCCCCGTAAATATTTACCTCGCCGAAATCGACCTCGTATTTCTGAAGCTGCTCAATATAACGGATAAAGTTGAACAGTCCGCGGTAACTCGTCGCCTCGAACTCCACAGCTTTTTCCACCAGCATCTCCAGATTCGCCCGCCGCTGCACACCGCCCGGCATCGCGGAGGCGTATCCGCCGTAGCCCGTCTCCTCGAGAATCTGTGTGATCAGCTCATGGATCGGCGTGTACGGCACACGGCTCCGCAGCATTTCAAGCTGTGCAAGGAACTTCCGCAATTTCTCCCGGAGTGCCTCATCTTCCCCCATCGCCGCATATTTTCCACACGCCTCATAAATTTTCACGTCTTTATCCACACAACGCACCGCCGCAAGCTCCGCATCTGTGCATCCGCAGATCGGCGAACGTAAGATTGCCGTAAATGGAATCTCCTGGCACGGATTATCACACAGATGCAGATAATTCAGCACCGTCACAATTTCCTGCGTAGAAAAATATCCCGTTTTTGACGTACTGTACGCCGGAATCCCCGCCGCCTGCAGCACACGAGAAAAAGTCTCCGACCATCCGCTGACGGCGCGAAGCAGAATTACGATGTCGCGGTACTGAATTTTCCGGTATTCCCCGGTCTCCTTGTCCACGACTTCCTCGTTTCCGACCATCTCCCGGATGCGCGCCGCAACAGCCGCCGCCTCCGTTTCCATCTTCGTCTCGCGCGATTTATCATCCTCGAGCTCCGGCGCCTGATCATCCAGAAGCAGCAATTCGGTTTCATATGCCGTCTGCCACGGCTCCGCGTTTCCCTCTTCCATCTCCGGTGATACAGGAAACGCTGCTCCCGCATGAAGGCTTGCCGCCTCATCGTACGCAATGCCGCCGAGCTCCGGACTCATCAGTTTTCGGAATACATAGTTCGCGGTTGCCAGCACCTCCGGCCGGCTTCGGAAGTTTTTGTCGAGATCAATTCGCTGCTGACTCTCCCCGTCCTTCGCGTACGTGTGATATTTTTCCAGAAACAGTTCCGGCCGCGCCAGACGGAATCCATAAATACTCTGCTTGATATCGCCGACCATAAACCGGTTCCATCTGCCGTCCTCCTCGCCGGACACCGCCGAGAGCAGCGCCTCCTGGATAAAGTTGCTGTCCTGATACTCGTCGATCATGATTTCCCGAAACTGCTCGGAGAGCTCCCGCGCCGCATCGGTCCGCACCAGACGGCCGTCTTCCTCCTGCACCAGAATCTCCAGTGCAAAATGTTCCAGATCAGCATAATCGAGAATGTTTTTGCTCCGTTTTTTCTCTGCAAACGCTTTTGCAAACTCCTCCGTCAGATCGATCAGCACGCCGATCGGTTCCCGGCAGTCGGCGATCTCCTCTGCAATCTCGGCGCTGTCCTTTTCGAAAAACTGCTCTTTTAATTTCTGCAGTTCTTTTTTGCACGCATCGCGCTCCGCCTTCACCTGATCTTTCAGCGCTTCGCTCACATCGTCCGCCTTTTTCCGGGAGAGTGCCTTAAACTTCATTCCTGCCATCGCGCGCACCATTCCATCGAACGATTCCATCACAAGCAGTTCTTCCGCCATCTGCTGATCCGATGCCAGCGCCTCGTCATACAGGTACGGTCCCCCCGGACTCACCGCCGTCTTCCGGTTTTCTTCAATTCCTTCCAGAATGCTCGAAAGCCGCTTCTTCGCCTCGGCCATCAGCTCCTGTACCCAGATGCTTTTCTGCACCGCCTCCGGCGAATCAATCTGATACGCCTCCCGGCACTCTTCAAGCCACTGCCTGGGCCACGGATAACTCATGGAAAATTCATACAGCTTCAGCACCAGCGCATCAAGCCCGTCGTCCTGCTTTCCGGCGGCATAGCTCTCCACAAACCGGGTAAATGCAGGATCTTTTTCCGCAAACCGCTCCTCCATCACCTTCTGGATCACGTCGCTTTTCATCAGACGGATCTCCCCCTCATCCGCCATGCGGTAGACCGGGTCGAGATCAATCATCTGAAAATAATTTTTAATCACATAAGAACAGAAGCCATGGATCGTACTGATCTGCGCATGATGAAGCAGTGTCTGCTGCCGCTGTAAATGCTCATTCTCCGGATTTTCCTCGAGGCTCTGCTGCAGGGCGCGGCCGATTCGCTCTTTCATCTCGCCTGCCGCCGCCCGCGTAAAGGTCACGACAAGAAGCTGGTCGATATCCAGCGGACGCACAGGATCTTTTACCATCGCAAGGATCCGCTCTACCAGAACCGCCGTCTTTCCGGAACCCGCCGCCGCGCTGACCAGAAGATTCCGGTCTCTCGTATCAATGACTTTCTGCTGTTCCGCTGTCCATTTTACTGCCATTTGTCTTCTCCCTCTTCTTTCTGATCTGCCCGCGCCGTCTCCTGCATCGCCTTCATCAGCAGCTCCGTGTCCATTCCCTTCAGTTTGCGGTACTCATATCCCTGAATTTTCTGATCAAATCCGCAGATGCCCTGATATTCACAGTACGCGCACGCCGTCGCTCCATCCCGCTGATACGGGGAAATCTTTACATTTCCCGAAAAAATGCCCTCGCCGATTTCACGCACTTTTTTTCTGGTATAGGTTCGGATCACATCGAACTGCTCCGGCGATGCCACTTTGGAATAGCTCGTGTAACTTCCATCTTTCTTCTTTCCAACCGGAATCACATCGGACGTCGTTCCGTCCTCGAGCACGCGGTCGAGGAGCTCCACAACTTTCCGGTCCGCATTCACAAGGCCGTCCATCCGCAGCGCTTTCAGCATCCGCCGTCCCCACGCCTCATCCGTCTCGTCCTCCTCCTGATCGAGCATCGGATCATCAATGTGATAATAGAACACGCCCGCCGGCTCCACCTGCTTGCCGGGATGCTTTTTCTGCTCCAGCTCCACTGCCGCATCGAGATAAACCGCAAGCTGTAGCTGCAGTCCATAATAGAGTGCCACCAGATCGAGCGACGTATTTCCCGTCTTATAATCGATAATTTTCACATAGACCTTATCGTCTGTCTCGCAGAGATCCACGCGGTCGATCCGTCCGCGCAGGCGCATCTTCTCATGCTCCGACAGATCAATGTTGATTGCCGACAGCGAATCTTCCATCGAAAACGAAACCTCAAACTCGCCCGGCTCGAATTCTCCCTGTCGGATCTGCTGCTGCAGCGCCCAGACCGTCCGTTTTAAAATCCGCTTCACGCGGATGATGCGGTACTGATTCCGGCTTGAACTCTGGAAGATCGTGTTTCCATAGTCCGCCATCGTCTCCTCCACACACTCTTCGATCAGGCGGTCGCGCGTGTCATCCGCCACCGTTTTCCACGTCTCACCGTTTTCCTGCAGTTTCTTCGAAAACTTCTCAAGCGCCTCATGCATGACCGTTCCCATATCCGCCGCTTTCAGCTCATACTGATCCCGCTCGCGGATCTGCAGTCCGAATTCCATAAAATGTGCAAACGCACAAGCCGCATACTTTTCCAGCCGTGTCGCACTGTTTTTTAACGTATCCCCGTACAGCGCCGATGCCGCGCTCCGTCCGATCACACCGTCCGCACAGCGCAGAAATGCCGCTTTCCGATACGTCTCCGCCGGAATTCCCGCCTCCGGGTGCGCCGCGTACCAGCGGTAAAGCTCCTCAAACAGCGGATCGATCTCACCCTCCGCCGCTCTGCCGAGCTCTTCCAGAAACAGCGCCTCGCCGGACCGCGGCATTTCCAATCGCTCTTCCGGTTTTTCTTCTTTTTCGATATCCCGCACCGGAATTTCCGGGAACAGCTTTCGAATTTCGTTGATCAGATACGACGGATTCTGTGCCTCGCCGGATGCGCCCGCCTTCGCAAACGAAAGATAGAGACGCTCCGACGGCTTCGTCAGATTTCGATACAGGTGGAATTTCTGCTGATACATCGTCTCCCGCGCCGTCGGGGACAGCTTCGCATCCGCCCGTTCCAGCTCCTCGCGGTCATATTCCGAAAGAATGCCGCCGCCCGCGTCGTGCCGCGGAATCAGCCCGTCGTTCACACCGACAAAGAACAGCACGCGGATGTCCTTCAGACGCGACCGCTCATTATCACCCACCAGCACCTGATCCGCCGTCGGCGGGATAATGCCGACCGATGCCTCCGCAAATCCTGCCTCCAGAATTTCCTGATACTCTGCCAGTGTCATCTTCTCATCGCCCAGCACCTCGACGATCTTGTCCAGCAGTTCCATGATGATGCCGTAAATCTGACTGTACTCTTTTGCGAACGCCTCCTGTCCCTGCTGCTCAAAGTTCTGCCGCCGCTCTTCGAGTTTCTGCTGGATGCCGTTCTGCACCGTCAGTGCATACAGGGCTTCCGTCCGCTCCCGCACCGTCGCATCTTTTTTCTTCATCTGCTCCGCAAACGGCTGCACCTCCGCATAGAACTTCTCCCGCAGAAGATTGCGCTGCGGCACTTCATCCGGTTTGATGCCGCGGTATCCTCTCGTCCAGGTTTCTCCATACGCTTTCAGCCCGCGGATGCCGAGCGCCAGGACATAGTTCTCCATCGCATCCGTCTCCTCGCGGTTCAGACTGGAAAGACCGCACCGCAGATAGCGGAACACACTCTCATAGGAAAAACTCTGCACCACCATCTCAATCGCCGCGCGCAGAAATTCCACGAACGGATTCATCAGCACGGAATGCTTTTCATCGACGAAGTACGGAACGCCGCATTTTTCAAAGATTTCCCGCGCATACGTGCCGTAAACGGAAAGATCTCCGGTCAGAACGGCAAAATCCTGGTACCGCATTCCCTCTTCGCGCACCATGCGTCGGATCAGACGCACTGTTTCTTCAAGCTCGGCACGCGGATTCGGCGCTGCGCTGATGTAGATGCCCTGCTGCTCCGCCGTTGTTTTCGCAGCCGCACCTCTTTTCCCATACCGGAAGAGTCTCTGCTCCAGCTGATCCATCGTGCTTCCCGGCTGAAAGCGGCCATGCCCTGACCGCTTCACCCAGATCTCCGGCTCCACCGGACAGCCCGCTTCCTCCGCCGCCTCCATCAGCTGATGAATGAGCTGGCGGCTCATCGCAAAGAGCTGATGCGGAACCGCCTTTTTATACGGATCCTCCCGCTCATCCATAATGATCGTCACATATACTTTTTTACAGAGCCGGAACAGCTTTCCGAGCACACCAATCTGCACCGGCGTAAATCCGGTAAAGCCGTCCACCAGCACCTCACTGTTTTTGATCAGCGCCGATTCTTCCAGTTTCCCCGCCAGAACTTCCAGCACATCCTCCGCCGTCACATAGCGGTTTTCCAGATATTCCTCGAACGCGCGGTAGATCACACCAGTGTCTCTTAACTTTGCCGCCAACAGCTTTTTCTCTCCCGTCTCTTCTGCCCAGTCATCGAGCTCGGACGGCGCAATCTGGTACTGCTTCAGCTCGGAAATCAGTGATTTCATCTGCGAAACCGCGCCGGTTCTCTTTAACGTACTGCCAAGGATCGTCAGATCTTTTTTCTTTTCCTGCGCCACGCGCTTTACCACGAGGCTCTTTCCCGTCTCCTCAAGCACCGGATAGAGACTGCCGCCGGTCTCCTCGAAAATACGGTAGGCGAGACGCTGGAAGCTCAAAATATCAACATTTAAAATAGCTCCGGACGGATGCAGTGATACGAGTTCTTTCTGCGTCTGCATCGTAAACTGCTCCGGCACGACAATCAGATAATTTTTCTCCGGATGGCGCGCCGCCTCCGACAGAATTTTATCGTACGCATACCTCGATTTTCCAGCCCCCGAATTTCCCATAATAAACTGCAGACTCATATTTTACTCCTCCTGTTCTGTCCAGAGATAATCATAGCAACAGTATAACAGACTCTTTTTTTTGATGCAATCAACCTGCTGTATAACGACCTTCATAAAAACCATTCTTCCCACATACATTATAGTAAAAACGCCCGTCTGTTCCGCCCCGCAGGCGGCTTTTCAAAAAGGAGTGTGCCCGCCCATGAGTTCCAAAACGAAAATTGTTGTATTACATATGAAAGAAGTGGTTTACACCGCTGTTTTTCTCGCCCTCGCCCTGATCCTGCTCGTGGTGTTTCTGATCATGTTCGGCTCCGGGAAGAAGGATTCCGCGAAACCATCCTCCGCCCCGTCTGCTGGTTCCGCTGAAAATGCACGCTACATTCCCGGCATCTACACTTCCACGATCTCCCTCGGCGACCAGACCTTCGATGTGCAGGTCAACGTTGAGCAGGACCGCATCACCTCGATTTCGCTGAACAACCTGAATGAGACTACCGCCGCCATGTACCCGCTCATGGAGCCCGCACTGGATTCTATTGCGAGCCAGATCTATGTGAATCAGACGACCGAAGGCCTTATCTACGGCGAGGATGACCGCTACACCTCCGAACTTCTCGTCTCCGCGATCAATCAGGCACTCGAGCAGGCGAAAAATGATACTGTTTCCAAAGAATAGCATAGTTTTGACTTATCGCCCGTATGAAAAATGGCTCCGGAGCAAGCATACCACTTTACTCCGAAGCCATTTTTTTCGTTTTCATTATTACCTATAAATTACAGCTGGTCAAGTTCCTCTCTCCAGAGCTTCACGCACGCATCACTTGGCATACGCAGATCGCCGCGCGGAGATACCGCAACGCTTCCGACTTTCGGGCCGTCCGGCAGGCAGGAGCGTTTGAACTGCTGTGCGAAAAATCTCCAGTAGAAGGTTTTCAGCCATTTTAAGATCGTCGCATCATCATAAACACCTGCAAATGCAAGTTTCGCCACACGGTAAATCTTCAGCGGCTCGTAGGTGACACGCAGCATATAATATAAGAAGAAATCGTGAAGCTCGTACGGGCCGACGAGATCCTCTGTTTTCTGGGAAATCACACCGTCCTTCGGCGGCAGCAGTTCCGGGCTGACCGGCGTGTCGAGCACATCCAGAAGAATATCGGAAAGTGCTTTCTCCCCGCAGGTGTCCGCATAATACTGCACCAGATGGCGTACCAGTGTTTTCGGTACGGATGCATTGACGGCATACATCGACATATGATCGCCGTTGTACGTTGCCCAGCCAAGTGCAAGCTCCGAAAGATCACCCGTTCCGATGACCATTCCGCCGGACTGATTGGCGAGATCCATTAAGATCTGCGTTCTCTCACGCGCCTGTCCGTTCTCGTACGTCACATCGTGCTTCTCCGGGTCCTGTCCGATGTCGCGGAAGTGGAGATTAACTGCCTCTTTGATGTCAACCTCTTTCAAGGTCGCACCAAGACACCTCGTCAGTTCACACGCATTCTGATACGTACGGTCTGTCGTTCCAAAACACGGCATCGTGACAGAGAGAATCTGGTTTCTCGGAAGGCCAAGCAGATCAAATGCTCTCGCGGTCACGAGCAGCGCCAGTGTCGAATCCAGTCCGCCGGAAATACCGATCACGGCACTCTTACAGTGCGTATGCGCCAGACGTTTTTTCAGACCCATGGCCTGAATATTCAGGATTTCATCGCATCGCTGATCGCGGTTGTGTTTGTCCGACGGTACGAATGGCTGCGGATCGAAGTAACGGGTCAGCTTTGTTTCTTCTATTTTTAAGGAGAAGCGGACAACCTGATAGCCGTCGGTAATCTGCTCCGGATATGTCGTCATTCTTCTGCGCTCGCTGGTCAGACGGTCGATGTCGAGATCCGCGCAGATGATCTGATTCTCGAACCGTTTTGCCTCCGCAAGAATCGTTCCATTTTCTGCGATCAGATGCTGTCCGCCGAACACAAGATCTGTCGTGGACTCACCCTCGCCTGCCGTCGCATAAATGTAACCGCAGATCAGGCGCGCTGACTGGGAACTTACGAGACTTCTCCGATAACTGTCTTTTCCGACCATCTCATCACTGGCGGAAAGATTGACGATCACCGTTGCACCCGCAAGGGCATGCGCTACACTCGGCGGATTCGGGGTCCAGAGATCCTCACAGAGCTCTGCTGCTACTTTCAGGCGCGGCATCTCCGCACACTGGAACAGCAGATTCATGCCGAATGGAACTTCTTTTCCGAAAAATTCCGTCGTTGTCACGGCTTCTCTTCCCGGTGTGAAGTGGCGCAGCTCATAAAATTCATTGTAGTTCGGCAGATACTTTTTCGGTACGACGCCGAGCAGTTCTCCGTGACAGAGTACGGCAGCCACATTGAACAGCTTTCCGCCCTGTTCCCATGGAAGTCCGACAAAAATCAGCGCATCCGTCTCTTTCGTTCCGTCGGCGATCTCTTTTAATCCTTCTTTTGCCGCATCGATCATCTGGCTCTGCCAGAATAAGTCACTGCAAGTATATCCTGTCAGCGCCAGCTCCGGGAGCACCATGACTTTTGCGCCTTCAGCCTCCATCTGGTGAATGGTTTCCAGAATGACTCTCGTATTTTCTCTGACATCCGCCACTGCTACCGCACAGGAGGCGGCTGCAACTTTTACGAATCCCTGTTTCATTTCTTATCCCTCCGCTTATTTGCTCTTGCGCAGTAATTCCTTCAGATCCTCAGTGGAAAATTCATAGGCACTGTTGCAGAAATGGCATTTCAGCTCCACCGGTTTTCCCTCCTGGATCATCTCGTTCAGTTCTTTTCTTCCAACAGCGATCAGCGCTTTCGATACGCGCTCGCGGCTGCAGTTGCAGTAGAACTGAGTCGGCACGGTATCGTTGATCACAAGATCCATATCGCCGAGCAGTTTTTCGAGAATCTGCTCCGGGGTCAGTCCCTCGTCGAGGAATGCCGTCACGGAGCTGACTTCTGCCAGACGCTGCTCCAGTTTCTCGATGATTTTCTCATCACAAAACGGCATCAGCTGAATGATGAATCCGCCGGCCTGACGAACGGTATTGTCGCGGTTCATCAGCACACCGAGTCCGACGCTGGACGGAACCTGCTCGCTTGTTGCGAAGTAGTAGGTCAGATCCTCTGCGATTTCACTGGTCTGCAGAGCACACTGTCCGACATACGGCTCTTTTAAGCCAAGATCCTTGATGACATCCATAAATCCAACGCCGACAGCGCCTGCCACATCAAGTTTTCCTTTTTTGTTGGCCGGAATCACAACGTCAGGGTTGCCGACATAGCCTTTTACGTTTCCTTTGGAATCTGCTGTCACGGTGATACCGTTCAGCGGTCCGCCCGCGTGGATGCGGAGAGTCAGAAGGTCTTTGTCGCCCTTCATCATCACACCCATCATCGCGCCTGCCGTCAGAAGACGGCCGAGGGCTGCAGTTGCAACCGGGCTTGTGTTGTGATCTGCGCGTGCAGTCTCTACCATATCTCTCGTTGTCGCTGCAAACGCACGAATCTGTCCGTCTGCCGCTGTTGCTCTTACAATATAATCCATGTTAACTTTGTCTCCTCGTTTATTTTAATTTTCCTTTTTCTCTCGCAACGACATAAATACGCTCGCTGTCCGGTTTCGGCGCATCCTTTGTGAATGCATCGTAGGCAGTCACGAACTCCATGCCGGCCTCCTCGATCAGACGGCGGATCGTCGAAAGATCGTAGGCTCTCTGGTAATGTACCTCTTCAAATTTGCGGTACAGATCCGATTCTTCGCCCGCCGGGATGAAAATGGCAAGCTCATACTCGTTGATCTCTTCCTCCGGATCGTAATAATTATCCCAGATAAAACTTGCCTCCTCGCGGTTTTCCGCAATGGTAGTCTCGCCCATCTGTTCATATTTATACTTGGTATTCAGATCAAAGATAAACATACCCTGCGGATCAAGATAATTGTTGACCAGCGAGAACACTTCTCTTAAATCATCCTCCTCCAGAATATAATTCATGGAATCGCAGATGCTCACAACGGCTTTCACCGTTCCGTAGAGCTCAAATTCCCGCATATCCTGAAGCAGATATAAAATGTTTAAGCCGGACTCGGCGCGTTTTTCGCTGGCGATCTCAAGCATATCCTCAGAATTGTCCACGCCGATCATGTCGTAGCCCTCTTTTGCAAGCAGCTCGGTCATGTTTCCCGTTCCGCAGCCGAGATCGAGCACCAGTCCGTCTTCGACCTGATATTCTTTTAAAAGCTGAATCAGATATTTGCTCCAGGCAGGATAGTCCACGTTGTCCATGAACATGTCGTATACCTGGGCAAAACTGGTATAACTTTCATTCATTTTCGTTTTCTCCTTCATCGTTTACAGTAGCTCACGCCTTATTGTAACACATCACACAAGGCAACTCAATATACGAAAAGACCTGCAGAATCCCTGCAGGTCTTATTCACTCCCCGAGTTGGGCTCGAACCAACAACCCTTCGGTTAACAGCCGAATGCTCTACCATTGAGCTA
>CAVBNJ010000024.1:0-16902 GCA_963596755.1 bacterium | reverse complement strand
GTCATCCTCTTCCCGGCGCGTGCTGTATTTTGGAAGTTCTTTTATAATCGCAAGCTTTCCGCCGGAGCGCACAAACTGTTCGAGAAGCTCTGCGGCCGCAAGCGGAAGCACCTCACACATCGGGAGCACAAAAGTATGATACGTCTGTCCCGTAGTGCGGTGAACAAGCGCTCCGTCCTGAACGGTAAACTGATCGACGGCATCACCTGGAAATACGGTGAAATCGCGGTTCTCTTCCTGCATCCGGTTCAGCAGAATCTGCTCATCGCGGTCAAGGCATTTTGCCGTTTCATCCGCGACAAGCGGTCCCATATGGAAGCCGTGCGTGAACTGCTGGTCCGCAAGATAATGGAGCCAGAAGGTTTCTATTGGGTGATAAATCAGAAGATCGGTTTTCCGTGCATACTCCTGCATCATGCCGTACAGACGGCGGCACATCGCGTTCGCTTGTTCCATTTTGTCCCAGCCGTCCCACTGGAAGGACTGTGACGGCGGCCAGTCGTCTTTCCGGAAATCGCGGATCGAATAGAAAAATCCGTGGTTTGTGAGCGTTTCCACACCCTGTGAATACAGCCAGGATGCCATGCGCACATATTCTTCAGCAGTCAGTTCCCAGCCGCTGGCAGCAAAGGTTTCGCAGACGAGTCCTTTTTTGCCGTAAACCTCCGCCGCAGAGGAAGCAAACCGGAGATTCAGACTGCCGATGCCTTTTCCAAGGTGATCGACACCCGGGCGTGTCATCTCCCGTGTCTGCCGCAGATAATCGCCGCTGTAGCGGACGTGTCCGGCCAGACATTCCTCGCCGAGCAGATGCGGGCAGTAGTCGATGCCGTGCGATTCGCACCATCTGCGCAGAACGCCGTGGTAATGATCGCGGTAGAGATTGGCGACAAGTGCAAAGTAATCACAGCGGGTGCGGCCGGCCTCATCACCCGGCAGAACGAGGTCCGGGAGATGCTCTTCGAGCGGATAGCCGTACGCCTGCTCAAAGTGCTCCAGCAGATCATCCGTCCACGGGAAAGCGTGGCAGAGACGGGTTTCGTCGTTGAAGCTGGCGGTGATTACACTGCCGAAGGCATCTGGGAAATGCTTTGCATAAGCCTCATATGTGATATCAATAAATTTCTGCGTCGCCTTTTCATTCAGATAATCAGGATCGGAAAATCCTTCGGAAGCGTAGCGCTCCGTCTGAATCAGCGCTTCGTAGACGATGGTATCGCGATCGCGCAGCACTTCAAAATCAAAAGCAGAGAGATTGAAGAGCTGGCCGGAGGTGTCAACCGGCTGGAACTGGCGGACATCGAGCGGTTCCATCGTTTCGGCATCAAAACAGAAAATGTTGTCGATGTGCATATTTCCAGTTGGATTTGTGGCAGCCTCGATGGAGGTATAGCGTTTCCGCAGAAGGTGCGGCTGCGTGCGGAAGCGGGTGTTGGCCGGGACAAAGAAGGAGCGGATGGAGAGATACTTCTCACGAAATTCCTCGTGCCGTGTCACCTCACCGTTGGCAATACCGGCCGGCCAGTTAAATTCATCATAGAGCCACATGGTCTCGTTGTGTTCCTTTTTGTGGTTGATGACCGTGCGGATTGCGTCCATCCAGTTTTCATCGAGATAGCCGCCCTCGAAACCGCTTCTGGCATGCGGTGCATTGCAGGTGATGTGTTTTTCTGTCATCAGCGAAAGCTGGCGCTGCAGTTCTTTTTTCTCCAGCTTATCGTTCCAGAACCATAAAGGGGACTGTGCCTCGTTCCATGCGGCAACGAGCTCCGGGTGCTGAAATTTTTCTTTTTCCATCAGGTAATTTCTCCTTTCAAATGAAGTGTCTGTCGTTTTTTGATAGCTTCAGTATAGGAAAAATAACGGGAAAAAGATATGATATTTCTTATGAACTTGTCGCAGAACTTAGATAAAAGTGTCCTTTCCGTATTTCTTCTTGTAGGCATCGGGGGAGAGCCCGGTTTCTTCTTTGAAGATTTTCCCGAAGTGGCTCTGCCCGGAATAGCCGAGAAACTGCGCGATCGATTTGCAGTCGTAGGGTGAGTACATCAGTAGATTTTTTGCCTGTTCCATCCGTTTTTTGCGGATGTACCGTGAAATCGTGATCCCTTCGCTGGAGGAAAACAGGTGGGAGAGATAGTCTGGATTCAGGTAAAGCGCCGCGGCGATGGTCTGAAGCGTCAGTTTCTCATGCAGATGCTGGAAAATATATTTTTTGCATTTTTCGATCTGCTTGTTCGGAGATGCGGAGTGGGAAGATGACTGTCTGTGATCATGGACCATCTGCGCGAAAAAGACGGCCATATCAGCGCCGAGGCTTTCCACTTCTTCCATATCTTTTGCCGCATCAATCCGAAGTGCCCACGAATCCCCGGCGGCAAACGCTTCGTCCGAGAGAATCCCGCCGTCGATGGCCGCGCGCGCATAGATCGCCATGGCGCAGACGGCAACATACTTGCGGGACGTGAGAGGATCTCGGGCAAGCGTTCCGACCGAGCCTTCCATCGGCTCCCGAACCGCCGCCCGAATCCCCTCAAGATTCCCCTGACGGATACATTCGAGCTGCCGCAGTTCCCGGAGATAGGAATTGTGAATCGAAGAATTTTCCTGCATTTCAAATTCCAGCGCGGCAGTATGCGTCTGCACTTCTCTGTGGACAGGTGGTGAGGAAGATGGGGAAAGATAGTCTGAAGTTTCGTGCTGCATGTGGAAAAGTCCTTTCTGAATGGATTATCGTAGTTCTTTTACGGTGTGCAGAAACGCCTCCGCCGCCCGCGAATGCATTGCATATCGTTTCCAGACCAGCGCATGGCGGATTTCCAGTGCAGGCGTGAGGGGACGGAAGCAGAGGTCGGAGTCAGGCTTTTGGGGAAGGTGGTCTTCGCTGGTCAGAAAGTAGCCGAGGCCGCTGCGGACGAAAGCGGCGGGGGTGCCGTTTACGACGTTATAGGTGGCGGCGATGTTCATTTCTTCCATATCCATCTGCGCCCAGTGTGCGATTTCGCGCTGCAGACCGATACGGCGGTGCATGATGAGCGGGAGGCGGCACAGGTCATCGCGGGTGACGGCATCTTTTTG
Organism: bacterium; assembly: GCA_963596755.1. Lineage (GTDB taxonomy): Bacteria > Bacillota > Clostridia > Lachnospirales > Lachnospiraceae > Fusicatenibacter. The sequence continues at coordinate 13,824 of CAVBNJ010000024.1, read as the reverse complement.
CGCGAGAGGGCAGTCGTCCGGCATTAAAAGTCCCCAGCGGGAGGTGTCGAGCAGGGAAATGTATTCGTATTTTACCGTGTCGACAGGCTCGAGCAGAACGGCAAAATCGAGACTGCCGTGATCGAGAAGTTCCATGACGTCGGTTGCATCGGCGCTGTAAAAATGAAAGCGGACATCGGGATGATGACTGCGCAGCCAGGATGCGGCGCGCAGAACTTTTTCAACCGGCATGCCGCCGATGGAGATCTCCCCGCCAAGCTCCGCCGGGCTGGCGCTGATTTCCTGTTCTGTTTTTTCGAGAAGAGCAACGATCTCCTCTGCGCGTTTCCGGAGCAGAACGCCGTCTTCGGTCAGTGTAACTTTCCGCTTTCCGCGGATCAGAAGCTGCTTGCCGAGTTCATCCTCCAGATCCATGAGCTGTTTTGACAGTGATGGCTGCGCGATATGCAGGCTTTCCGCCGCCCGTGTGATATTGCCTTCTCTTGCAACCGCCAGAAAATGGCGGAGAATCCGTATGTCCATGGTGATCACCTCATTTGTATAAGATAAGGTCAGTATAGCTCGTTTTATCATTCTCTGCAACTATGATAATGCATTCTTTATAGATATTTGCTATTGCAGAAAGCTGTGCTTATAATGGGGACAGAGAAAGAAAGGGGAACAAAAAATGAGAGAGACAGTGACATTAAACAACGGTGTTTCCATGCCGGGAATCGGCTACGGCGTGTTTCGGATGACGGATCAGGAGGCATGCGAGGAAGCAGTCGTGCAGGCGGTTCAGGCGGGCTATCGGCTGATTGATACGGCGGCTGCCTATGGAAATGAGGAGGCTGTCGGCAGAGCCATCCGCCGCTGCGGCGTGCCGCGGGAGGAGCTTTTCATCACAACAAAACTCTGGATTCCGGACATCAGCTACGAAGGGGCGAAGCGCGGATTTGCAGCGTCAATGGAGAAGCTGGGGCTTTCGTATCTGGATCTGTATGTAATTCATCAGCCGTATCACGACTGCTTCGGCGCGTGGCGTGCGATGGAAGAACTGTACGAGGAAGGAAAGATCCGTGCGATCGGCGTGGACAATTATACGCAGGACCGGCTGGCAGATTTTCTGTTTTGGAATCAGGTGAAACCTGCGGTTAATCTTCTGGAATGCAATCCGTTTTTCCAGCGGGAGGACGAACGCGTATACCTGGAAAGCCAGAACATTCTGATGCAGGCATGGTCGCCATTATCTGCAGGACAGAATGATCTGTTCCGCAACGAGACACTCTGCCGTATCGGCGCAAAATACGGAAAATCGGCTGCGCAGGTCACCCTTCACTGGCTGGTGCAGCGCGGAATCGTACCGCTCGTAAAATCCGCAAACCCGGCGAGGATGAAAGAAAATCTGGAAATTTTTGACTTTACACTGACCGACGCGGAGATGCAGGAAATTGCATCACTTGACACAGGACACACCTGCTTTATGCCGCGAAACACGGGGGCGGCAGTAGCAGACTTTTTAAATGCAGCTGCAGGCGGAACAGCGCCGTCTGGAAAAGTAGAAAAATAAGAAAAAAGTACAAGGGGGATTTTAAAATGGCACTTTTAAATATCAATGTAAGAAGCAATTATCTGATGGGTGATACAAACGTTTCTGTTCTGATGCCGCAGTGCCCGTTCGGCGAGGATCCGCAGAAGTTTTATGAAAATGTACCGAAGTACAAGGTCCTCTGGCTGCTGCACGGCGGTCTCGACGACAACAGCAGCTGGGTGCGAAAGAGCAGATTGGAAGAATACGTGGAGAAGAAAAAGCTGATCGTTGTGATGCCGGATGCAAAGTACAGTTTTTACACAAACTGCGCCGGAACGCATTACAATTTTTCCGACTATTTTCTCTATGAACTGATGCCTCTGATCTACAGCTGGTTCCCGGCATCCCCAAAGCGCGAGGATAACTACATCGCCGGTCTTTCCATGGGCGGAATCGGAACGCTTCGTTTTGCCGCATCGTTCCCGGAGCGTTTTGCATCCGCAGGCGTATTTTCTGTCGGTGCGGTCAACCTGCATGAACCGCAGACACATCTGCGCAGCAAAAATATCGTGGAAATGATGACATACTTAAATGGAAGTCTCGAAAATGCGATCGCGTCCCCGGACAACACCTGGGATCGCCTCGTCGAAAACAAAGACCGCCTTCCGAAAATGTACGCATGCTGCGGAACAGCGGATGATCATTATGAATCCGTGTATCTGCCGTTTAAACAGCATATGCAGGAGAACGGAGTGCCGTTCACGTTCTTTGAAGAAGATGGATATGAGCACGAATGGGCATTCTGGGATCAGGAGATTAAGAAATTTCTGGAGCAGATTGAGGATTAGAGATAAAAAGACCGCCCCGTCAGGAATAATTCCTGCGGAGCGGATTTCTTTTACTTACAAACTTCGTCAATATCCACGCGGTCGATCATGATATTTAAGATCTCCGTATCCGTATCTTTCATGCCGACTCTTCCAATATATCCCATACTCTTAATCGTATCCTCGACATCTTCCCGCACGATACCCTCGCCCGGCTGGAAGCTTCTGTGATGCTGGCCCATGTAGTGCGCCAGAATTGCGGCATCCACAGCGGATGCGATTTTTGCCGCGCAGGAGGATTTCGCTCCGTCGCAGACGATACCGCCGACGTTTCCGATGGTGTTGACAATCGTCAGGCTGACATCCTCATAATTTCCGCCGGAAAGGTACGTGATGGAAGCTCCTGCGCCGCAGCCCGCGCTGACGGCGCCGCAGTATGCAGAAAGACTGCCGATATATTTTTTCTGATGAACCGCAATCAGGTTGCTGACAACGAGTGCGCGGTACAGTTTATCCTGAGAAACGTTCCATTCTTTTGCAAACTCGATCACAGGAAGAGAAACCGTCATACCCTGGTTTCCGCTGCCGGAATTGATGACAACCGGAAGGGAACAGCCGCTCATACGCGCATCGGAGCCTGCCGCTGCCCGGGCGCGGGCGCGGATTTTAACGTCGCTGCCGTACTCGTTCAGAAGCGTGCGTCCGACCTGTGCACCGTACGGGTGACGAAGCCCTTCGTCGGAAATCGCAGAGTTCATGGTGATCTGACGGTCGAGGATTTCTCTGACATCTTCGATTTTTACCGTATCGGCAAATTCCAGAATGTCTCTGACGTTCAGCACGCTTTTATCTACATATTCCGGAGAATCTTCATGTGCTGCAATCTGGTAGAGCACCTCACCGTCTTTTACAATGCGGGAGATCAGAGTGTGGCGGTTGACGATCGTAACCTCCGCACTGTGCTCACCGGCGATGACCTTTGCAACGATGTAGAGATTTTCCACCCCTTCTTTTAACGTACATGTACAGAATCCCTGCTGTACCAGCTCTTTCGTCTTTTCAATATCCGCCTCGGTCACATCCTCAAGCACTTCCAGCTCACGCTCCGCCCGTCCTCCGACAACACCGAGCGTCGCCGCGACATCAATACCCTTCAGCCCATTGGAATTCGGAACCTTAACACCCTTTACATTCTTAATAATATTTCCGCTGCAGCAAAGCTCAATCGCCTCTGGCATCTGCCCCAGTACTTCACGCGCCTTCGCCGCCGCATACGCAATCGCAATCGGCTCCGTACATCCGAGAGCCGGAACAAGCTCGTTCTTTAAAATCTTCACATAACTGTCGTATAATTTCTGATCCATCGAAGTTCTCCTGTGTATTTTCTCTATTATTCTCAAATGGTAAATTCTGTACCTGATTATACTATTGATATATCACTGATAATATTAGATGTCAAGTATAGAATTGCATATTGGGTTATTTCCTAAATAAAACAGAAATAATTCCTATATCATTTGGTTTTGCGAAAAACACACAAAAAATAAAATTATATTCTATTAGGACAATAGACTGTTCTATGCTAAAATTAGTACTATCTTTTTATGTTACTAAAAAGTCTGTAATCTATGGAGGGTTTATATGGCAAAAAACATAACGTTTTCCGGTGAGTCCGTTAACATTGAATATAAGATTCAAATCCCCCCGAAAAGCGACAAATATATGAAAACAGTTGTAGCATATGCAAATGGGCGCGGCGGACGTATTATTTTTGGAGTTGATGATAAAACTCTTAATGTTGTGGGAATAAATCCAGATACAGTTTTCCAACAGATTGATGCAATTACAAATGCCATTTCTGATAGTTGCGAACCTAGAATCTATCCAGATGTTACCCTGCAGTCTATTGAAGATAAAACGGTTATTATTGTTGAAATTCATCCAGGGCCTTTACGTCCCTATTATATTAAACAACAGGGAATTTTTAACGGAACCTATGTACGAGTGGCTGGTACAACGCGTCATGCAGAAGAATATCTTCTAAAAGAACTGATTCTCGAAGGACAAAATCGCTACTTTGACAGTGAAATATGCTCCGATTTAAAAATAACATCCAATGATATCCGTTCTTTATGTCATGCTATGAAAGAAGTAGCTTTAAAAAATACAGTTGATCCAAATGAAAAAAGACTAATCCGAGATATTACACAAAATACTTTGTTGACCTGGGGCATTCTGAAAGAGGAAAATGGAACACTTTTTCCTACAAACGCATATGCCTTATTAACAGGTCAATTACGTATGCAGCCTGTTATTCAATGCGCTGTTTTTAAAGGAACTACTCGTGCTTATTTTGTGGATCGGCGCGAATATTCCGGACCAATTCAGGATCAGGTAGAAGCGACATTTCAATATGTATTGGAAAAAATGAATATCGGAATGCAAATAGATGGCATTTATCGACAGGATATTTACGAACTTCCTATCGGCAGTGTACGCGAATTAATTGCAAATGCCTTTGCTTATATGAAAATTATTGAAAAATGGGGGACTGGAATTCCAAGAATTCTAAATGAATGTGCAGAATACGGTTTAGCCACACCACAATTAATAGATTTTGACGGGGATTTTCGTGTGAATTTATATCGAAAGCAAACTACCCAAACTACCCAAACTACCCAAACTACCCAAACTACCCAAACCTTGGACTATATCTTAAGCGAAAATGATAACTGTGTTCTGAATTTACTTCAGACAAATCCTGATTTCTCGCAGAAAGAAATTTCTTTGGAATTAGACTGGCCACTAAATAGGGTAAAATATTATTTAAATAAATTGAAGAAGATGGGAATTATAAAAAGAATTGGCAGCAGTCATACTGGACATTGGGAAATTGCGGCTTACAATTCACATCCAGAAAAAAGATAGTTTTCCAACAATAAATTGTATTTTCTCTTCCCGCGTCCTATAATAAGAATAGTTGTATTTGCGATTTTACGGCAGAAAAATCTGGCATTTCTTACATGGGAGGAATCTGTATGCAGAAGATTACGTTTCGAAAATTAGCGGGAGAAAAATATATTTATCCGGAGCTGCAGGGACATTTTATTGAGTTTCTGGGCTCCTGTATTTGTGATGGTATCTGGGTAGGGGAGAATTCCGAGATTCCGAATTATCACGGCATCCGGAAAGACCTTGTGGATGCGTTTGCGAAGCTGCATCCGCCGGTAATCCGCTGGCCGGGGGGATGTTTTGCGGATGTGTATCACTGGCGGAACGGCGTTGGTCCGCGGGATCAGCGGCCGGTTACATATAATGAAAATTTTGGTACCTTCGAGGTCGATCCAAACCAGTTCGGCACACACGAGATGATGGAATTCTGTGAGATGATCGGCGCGAAGCCATGGTTCAACATCAACATGATGACCGGGTCTCCGGCGGAGATGCGTGAGTGGATGGAATACTGCAACCGCAAAGAGCAGACAACGCTTTCCAAGGAGCGAAAAACAAACGGCCACGAAGAGCCGTTTGCGATTGAATACTGGGGAATCGGAAATGAAGTGTGGGACGGCGGCGGGAAGATGACACCGCAGATGTATGCCAATGAATACCGGCGATTCAGCGCTTCCTGCCCATCGTTTGGCGGCGGCGACCAGGCATTCCAGATGAAATGCATCGCCAGCGGCCCGGATGGAAACAAACCGAAAGAACGCGTCGCGTGGACGAAAGATTTCTTTAAAGAAATGGGAAAATACCGTATGCCGTCGCTTTACGGCTATGATCTCCACTTTTATAACTGGAATCTGAAACAGCTTCTGACCGAGAAGAAATTTGATGAAAAACAGTGGTATGATGTCATCAATGGATGCAAAGAACTGGAAAGCGTCATTCATGAACAGCGCCGTCTGATCGATGCCGGACTTGAAGCACTTCCAAAACCGGAAGGCCCGTTCCATGCCGCGCCGAGAAAATGCGAGCTCATTGTCGGCGAGTGGGGCAACTGGCACAGCAGTGCATTCAATGCGCGCCCGGCGCTGTATCAGCAGTGTACGATGCGGGATGCTGTCACAACTGCGCTGACACTCGACATCTTCCACCGCAATACCGGTGATGTGCGCATGGCATGCGTGGCACAGTCCGTCAACGTTCTGAACTCTTTGTTCCTGACCGACGGCGAGCACTGCATTCTGACGCCGAACTACGATGTATTCGATATGTATCAGGTACATCAGGGCGCGTATACACTTAGTTTCGAGGAGAAGAATAAAGATTCTGAGGTATGCATTTTTGCTTCGATTAAAAATAATGATATCTACGTCAATCTTGTCAACACAAGCTACAGCGAAGCAAAGAAAATCGAGCTGAAATTCAAACAGTGCCCGGAATTTGTCGATGCAAAAACACTGCACTCCAAAGACCCGCAGAACTACAACGACGCCAAACACCCAGACCGCGTCCGCTGCAAAGAAGGAAAAGCACCTGCACGGGAAAAAGACTCTTTCCAGATTGCACTGCCGGCGGCTTCGGTCAGTGTTTATCATTTCAGAAAAACAGAATAACAGATAAAAAAATGGGGCGCCCGTAGGAAGCAAAGTTCTTCCCGCGGGCGGCCCGTTTTCACGTTTTCAGAAAAATTCATTTACAAAAACAACTCAATCACAAACACCACTGCACAGCACGCCACCGAAACCTGGAACAGGCTTGCGCCGAACCATGCGGCTGCGATGCCGACAACAAGCGCGAGCGCACCGGAAATCGGGCTCTGTGTTGCGTTGACGATCGCCGGGAATGTCATGACAGCCAGTGTCACATACGGCACATAGTACAGGAATGACTGGATAAACTGGTTTTTAATCGGCTTCCGGATCAGTGTCAGCGGCAGAATACGGATCGTGTAGGAAACCAGCGCCATGACGGCGATATAGATATAATTATTGTACATCGGCGGTTTCCTCCTCTGTTTTTACCGGGAACAGAATGGCTCCTGCGCAGGAGATCAGAACGGTGAGAAGAATCGTTCTGGTTCCGTCGGAGAGAGCGGAGATGCCCGGGAGATAATTGCATACAAAGCTTAAGAAAAAGCTGACGGCGACAAGCCCTGCCACCACACGGCTTTTGCGCGCCGGCGGAATGATGATCGCAAGGAACATGCCATACAGCGCAACACTCAAAGCACTGACCGCGCGCAGCGGCAGCATATTTCCGGCGATAATGCCGAGCGCCGTTCCGATCGACCACGCGGGGGCGGCGACGAGAATGGCACCGTACGTGTAGTACGGATTCAGCCAGCCGGGCCGTGCGATCGTAATGCCGAACAGCTCATCCGTCACATCGTAGCCGATGAGAAGCCGGTGGAAAAATGGCGTGTCCGGGGAAAACCGCTGGGCGAGCGCACAGCTCATCAGCAGATACCGCGCATTGGCGATCAGCGTGATGATGGCGACCTGAAGATAGCCGGCATTCGCGGCAATCAGCGTAAAGGCGGCGTATTCACCGGCGGACGCATTGTTTAAGAGACTGGCGAGAAAGCCCTGGAAGGGACTTAAGCCCGCTTTCCGCGCCGCGATGCCGAGCGAAAACGAAACCGCAAAATAGCCAAGCCCGATCGGAATACCATCGCGGATTCCGTTGCAGAGGACCTGGCGGGAAAACGAATAAGACTTTTGTGAACTCATGAAAAATACTTCCTTCTCCTGCGTAGAAATTAGCGAAACATAAAATACGCACTAGATAAAATTATAACAAGTTTCAGGGGGTTCGTAAACTCAAAAAAAGTCGAAAAAAAAGAATTGAAATGCATTTCCGATAATGTTATAATCTTCACATATTTATTAGTCTAAGTAATAGGCTTTGCCATAAAAAAGAGCGAAAAAACCATGCTGGACAATAAAAAAATTACATATTCGGCAAAGCAGGCGAAAGCCTGTGACGCAAAGCTATAGGGCCTGTGAAATGGCAGCCAGTTGCACTTTAAAACCATCCATGGGAGCACTATAGGTATTTTTATGACCTGTCGTGCTTTTTTTGATTTCCGGAATCCGGGAAAATGGTAAGCAGAGGCTGTTTTTGGGCACAGGCGGGGGGAATCTGGAAACAAAGGAAGCGGCAGCGTATGAAAAAGAAAAGCAAAAAGGGCAGAATTCTTGCGGCAGTCTGTATGTGCAGCCTTGCGGGAGTTCTGTTAAGCGGATGCGAAAAGAACAGTAACAACAAAGAGGCAGAGGCGAATCTTCCGGAAATCGTAGTCGGGAGCGACAATTATCCGCCGTTCAACTATGTTGATAAAGACGGCGAGGCTACAGGAATCGACGTCGATCTCGCAGAAGAGGCATTCTCGCGGATGGGTTACCGTGTGGTGTTTGAGTCGATCAACTGGGAGGAGAAAAAAGAACTTCTGGAAGACGGCAGGATTGACTGTGTCTGGGGCAGTTTCACGATGGACGGACGGGAGGACGAATACAACTGGGCCGGTCCTTATATGATGAGCCGCCAGGTCGTTGCCGTGCTTCCGGAGAGCGATATTTATTCCTTAAGTGATCTGGAAGACAAGCGGATTGCCGTGCAGTCCACCACAAAACCGGAAGAACTGTTCCGGAATCACAGTGACAGCCGCATTCCTGACCTGCTGGAGGTCATTTCCGTGCAGAACCGGGAGCTGATCTACACGTTCTTAAGCAAGGGCTACGCGGATGGTATCGCCGCGCACGAGACGGCAATCCGGGAATACATGAAGGACTACGATATTTCCTACCGCATTCTGGAGGAACCGCTGCTTACCGTCGGGCTTGGTGTTGCGTTCGATAAAAAAGATGACCGGGGTCTTGCGGAACAGCTCACGGCAACGTTTGAGGAGATGCGAAACGACGGAACGACCGAAAAAATTCTCAGCAAGTACCTGGAGAATCCGAAAAAATATCTGGAGGTAGATGACGATGAAGAATAAGAAAAAATCTGCCTTCCGGATTCGAAGGATCTGGCCGCTGGAACTTCTGGTGGGAGCCGTTCTGATGTGCATCGTTTTTGTCCTTGCGACAAACGCAGATATTAAACGAACGGAAGAAATGCTGGAGAAAAACGTAAACTATATCAAAGAGCAGTGCAGCAACTACAACCGCCTGAACTGCGCATCCGAGACACGGAGCATGCTGCGTATGATTGAGAGTGCAAGGCAGGTAAAGAAGAACCTGGAATACGAAAAAAACGTAACGGGACAGGATCTACCGGATGAAGAGTTCATGAAAACCACCGCGCGCGACAACTACGTGACGGGTATTATTCTTCTCGATGCCGAGGGAAACCTTGAGACAGAGTACATCACCGATCAGATGGGCGCAAGGGGACTGCAGAAGGAACTGGAAAACGAGTCGCTTCTCGATGTGGCAGGCTTCCCGGAAAAAAGCTACGGAGTCCGGAAAATCTGTGAGGACGGATCCTTCGTCGATATCGGGGCATGCGCCAATGCAGACGGAACGGGCATTATCGTGACGTATTACCACACGCCGGAGGAATATCTGAGCCGGTTCAGCCTTTCGTTTGATATGCTGCTGTCGGGCTACAGCACCAAAGATGACGGAACGATCGTCATCACCCGCGGGGACCGTGTGATCGCCTCCAATGAGGAGTCGCTGGTCGGCGCGAATGTAGATGCGATTGCGGTTCTGCGCCGGATCAAGGAAAGCGTCGGAAGCGGAACGCTGCTTCACGCGGCGGGCGACAACGGAACTGTTGAGAGGAACTTCGGTCTGATTGAGCGCGGCAGAGATTATTATGTTTATGCGTATCTGCCGGAGCGGTCCGTCTTTACTACGACGATTCGAAACCTGGTTTATACCATGGTATTGTATATTTTTGCAATTGCTGTGCTCCACATGGTGCGCTGGAAAACAGCACAGAGCTATCAGAGAGAGCAGATGCGGATGCAGGAACAGTACGCCGAGGAGCTGCAGAACAAAAATGCACAGCTCGAGCAGGCGGTGCAGCGGGAGACGAAAGCGAATGCCGCGAAAACGAATTTCCTGTCCCGCATGACGCACGATATCCGCACGCCGCTGAACGGTATTATCGGTCTTTTGAAAATCGACGAGGCGCATGCAGAGGATACCGAGCTTGTGAATACGAACCGCGAAAAGATGCTGATCTCGGCGAACCACCTGCTCTCCCTCATCAACGATATGCTTCAGATGAGCAAACTGGAGGACAACGAAGTGGAGCTTGCGCATGAGGCCATGGATTTGAAAGAGCTGACGAAGGAGATTGTGACGATTGTCGACCAGCGTGCGGCGGAAGCAGGCGTCACGATGGAATACGAGCAGAAGCAGGATCAGATGGCGTATCCGTTTGTATACGGAAGCCCGCTGCATGTGCGTCAGCTCTTCTTAAATATCTATGGAAACGGCATCAAATACAATAAAGTAGGCGGAAAAGTGCAGACGAGCTTTTCGTATCTTGGAATGAAAGATGGAATCGTAACGTACCGCTGGAAAATTGCCGACACCGGAATCGGCATGAGTCAGGATTTCCTCTCGCATATCTTTGAGCCGTTCGCGCAGGAGCACTCCGACGCGCGGAGCGTTTATCAGGGAACCGGTCTTGGCATGGCGATTGTGAAAAATCTTGTGGACAAGATGAACGGAACGATCGAGGTGTCGAGCGAAGAGGGCGTGGGTTCCACGTTTGTGATCACGCTTCCGTTTGAGGTGGCGGATGAAAAAGATGCGGTGAAGAAAGAAAATCCAGGTGAAAAGGCAAGCATCGAAGGACTCCACTTCCTGCTGGCAGAGGATAATGCATTAAATGCCGAGATTGCGGAAATGCTGTTTCAGGATGAAGGCGCGACGGTGACCCTTGCAAAGAACGGCCAGGAGGCGATCGATCAGTTTAAAGATCACCCGATGGGAACGTTCGATGCGATTCTGATGGACATCATGATGCCGCTCGTGGACGGCTTTACGGCGACGGAGACAATCCGTGAGATGACACGGCCGGATGCGAAGGAAATCCCGATCATCGCGATGACGGCGAACGCGTTTGCCGAGGATGCGAAACGGTGCATCGAGGCGGGCATGAACGCGCATCTGTCGAAGCCGCTGCAGATGGAACAGGTGATCGCGACGATCGCAAAATATTGTAAATAAAATCATTTGCAAAACTTTGGAAACGGACCGCAGAAAGGTCCGTTTTCTGATAGAAAAAATCAACATAATGCTTGAAAAAACGCGAAAAATCCATTAATATTTATTGTATAAAAATGTATACAAAAAACACTGAAAAAACATTACCGAAGGTGGTGCTTACGATGAAACTGCGTGCGCTTGCAAAAATAAATCTTGGTCTCGATGTGACCAGAAAAAGAGAAGACGGTTACCATGAAGTCCGCATGGTAATGCAGACGATCCAGATGTACGACCAGCTGGAAATCAAAGAGAGCAAAGAGCCCGGCATCCGGCTGACAACGAATCTGCCGTTCCTGCCGTGCAACGACGGAAACCTGGTGTACAAAGCGGCAAAACTTCTGATGGACGAATTTGACATTCACCAGGGTGTCGATATGAACCTGACAAAATTTATCCCGGTGGCGGCCGGCATGGCGGGCGGAAGCTCTGATGCAGCGGCGGCGCTGGTGGGAATCAACCGCATGTTCCAGCTGGGCCTCACGAAACGCCAACTGATGGAGCGCGGTGTGCAGATCGGTGCCGACGTTCCGTACTGTGTCATGCGCGGAACGGCTCTGGCGGAGGGCATCGGCGAGAAGCTGACATCGCTTCCGGGCGTGCCGATGTGTTATGTGCTGATCGGAAAACCGGGCATCAATGTTTCGACAAAATTCGTCTACGGAAATCTGCACCTCGATCAGGTGACGGAGCATCCTGACATCGACGGCATGGTACAGGCGATCCGGAATCACGATCTGTACGGCATCACGGACCGCATGGGAAATGTGCTGGAATCCGTGACGTGTCCGGCGTATCCGGTGATCGACGAGATCAAGGCACTGATGATGAAAAACGGCGCGGTCAACGCGATGATGAGCGGCAGCGGCCCGACCGTATTCGGCATTTTCGACGATCCCGACAAAGCGGAATTTGCACGGGATCAGTTAAAGGAGAGCGGACTGTCGAAGCAGACATTCCTGACGACAGTATCAAAACCGGGAGGTACAAAGTATGGCAAAAAATGAGTTAGACCTGCAGATGGAAGATTATCAGTACCTTCCGCTGCGCGACGTCGTGTTCCGCACGCTGCGGCAGGCGATTCTGAAGGGAGAATTAAAGCCGGGCGAGCGGCTGATGGAGATACGGCTGGCGAATCAGCTCGGCGTTTCGCGTACACCGATCCGCGAGGCAATCCGTATGCTGGAACTGGACGGTCTTGTGATCATGGTGCCGCGAAAAGGTGCGCAGGTGGCACAGATCACTGAAAAAGACCTGAACGATGTGCTGGAGGTGCGGCTCGGACTGGAAGAGCTGGCGGTGAAGCTGGCATGCGAACGGATTACCGAGAGCGATCTGAACAGCCTGTATCAGGCATCCCGCAGCTTTGAGAAGCTGATCGAGACAGAGACCGACGATCTGCAGGAGCTCGCGCAGGCGGATGTGGCATTCCACGATGTGATTTACCAGGCGACGAACAACGAGCGTCTGATCCAGCTTCTGAACAATCTGCGGGAGCAGATGTACCGTTACCGCATCGAATACTTAAAAGATGTAAAATCCCGCCGCTCGCTGGTGGAGGAGCACGATGCCCTCTATGAGCGGATGAAAAAACGGGACCTTGCGGGCGCGCAGAAGATGATCCGCGAGCATATCGAGCGGCAGCAGGAGAGCATTATGCAGACCGTGCATCACCAGAATATGGCGGGCGCGGAAGAAAAATAAAAGCGTATAAAATTTCGAAAAACGAACATTCTGTTACGGAGTGAAAAAACTTTGTGACAGAATGTTTTTTTTCGCGAGCAACGAGTCAAAGTCCGTGCTTGCACGAGACCTTGACGACTGCCGCGAAACCGAGAGAAATTCGTGGAGCGTGTTTCTCTCGGGTGATTTGGAGAGAGGAGGGTCTGCGGCGTGGAGCAAAAAACAAAAATATCATTATCTCTTGCGGAAAATGAAAGTGTGATCCGCACATGGTGTGAAAACTGCGATGACATCCAGATTCGCCCGATGAAAATCGGAAAGGCGGGCGGGACCGGCGCGCTGCTGATCTATGTGGAAGCGGCGGTAAGCTGTGTCACGCTGGAAGACTCCGTGATCGGCAAACTGCTGAACCGTCTGATGGAAGTTCCCGAAGCCGAAATTCCTACATTTCTTTCTGAAAATCTGCTCGGAATCTCCGACACCCTGGAATTTGACACCCTCGAGGATGCTTTCGCCTCCATGCTGGCAGGAAATGCTGTCCTCTTCGTGGATCACTACGACCGCGCCGTCAAAATCGGTTCGAAGGGCTATCCCAACATGGGCGTGCAGAAAGCCGAATCCGAGAAAGTGCTGC
>CAVBNJ010000023.1:0-16997 GCA_963596755.1 bacterium | reverse complement strand
TCTGCCAGTGGATGACCACCGTGGATGAGTTCAAGGCGATCACCCAGCAGATGTACGACAGAGGATACGTCATGGTTTCCATCAACGATCTGGTGAAAAAGACCGTGGATGATGACGGAACCGTTCATTATACCGAGGGCGATATCTATCTGCCGGAGGGCAAGAAAGCGTTCGTTCTTTCGCTGGACGACCTTTCCTATTATCATTCCTACGACGGCCGCGGCATTGCCAGCAAGATGGTGGTCGGCGACGACGGAAAACCGACCTGTGAATACATTCAGGACGACGGAACCGTTGTCACAGGTGCATACGACTGCATCCCGATTATGGATCAGTTCATCGAGGAGCACCCGGATGCCGTTTACCACAATGCGCGCGGAACCGTAGCGCTGACCGGATACGATGGAATCCTCGGATACCGCACCGACGGCGATTACAAGACGAGAGAAAACCTGACAGACGATCAGACAGCATGGCTTGACGCACACCCGGATTTCGACTGGGATAAGGAGTGTGAGGAAGCCAAGAAAGTAGCCGATGCGATCAAGGCAGACGGCTGGACATTCGCAAGCCACACCTGGGGACACATCCGTGTCGGCGACAAATCGCTGGATGCAATCAAGGCGGATACCGAGAAATGGCTGACCTACGTGGCACCGCTGATCGGCGGAAGCGACATCATCATCTTCGCGCATGGACAGGATCTTTCCGACTGGCACGATTACACGATGGACAACGAGAAATTCGCTTATTTAAAGAGCCAGGGCTTCAATATTTACTGCAACGTCGATTCGACCCAGTATTTCGTTCAGGTAAGAGACAATTACCTGCGTATGGGACGAAGAAACCTGGACGGATACCGTCTGTACCAGAACCTCTACGGAGGCGGAGAGGACAGAACGAGCGATCTGTTCGATACGGCATCGGTGTTTGATAAAGATCGTCCGACGGATCCATCACTTTACAATTTAGGTTAAATATTTTTGAGATCAGAAAGCTCTCACAGAACTTTTCGGAATGGGAAAGGCTGTGAGAGCTTTTTTTGCAGCGATTCAGAGCCACTCTACAGATATTTTTCCACCAGCGGAAACGGCAGCGGCCCGAGCCGGAGCAGTTTTTCGTGAAAGTCTTTCAGCGAAAATGCATCGCCGTCCCGACTTTGTGCCTCCGAGAGAAGCTGTGAAAACGAGAGCGATCCGACACAGTATTTCAGATAGTTCGCCGGCGTCTCGAGAATGTACTGATATAAAGAGGCGACGGCCGCCGCATCCGTGATGCCGAACTGCGCCAGAAACGATGAGGCATCCGCGGGGAGCCACCCCTGGCTGTGGATGCCGAGATCGAGGAGCGAGCAGAGCGTCAGGTGCACGGAACGGTTCAGATACCAGAGACGGCAGAGTGCCTGCGTTTTTGCATCGAGATTACGCGCGGCATAGCGGCAGGCATACGATTCGACGTAAGTGGCCCATCCTTCGACGTAACCCGACGGCGCATAGAGATGGCGGATCAGAAGCGGGTCGGAGCGCGAAAAGGAAACCGTCTGGTACAGGTGGCCGGGGAAGCCCTCGTGGGCGAGTGTGGAATACAGTTCGATGCCTGTCATCTCATCCGCGGGATTCAGGTAAATGGAGTTGGGAGAATTGACATCGGCGGGCGGTGTGAGATAGAAGGCGGGACTTAAGAAATCCTTGAGGGAGTCATCCACGGTTTTTACTTCATAAGAAACATCCGAAAGGACAGGAAAATCCGCGGAAATGGCGTTCTGCAGATCCAGCAGCATCTCCTCCGGCGTGGAAAACGGCAGCACAAGCGCCTGTTCCGAGAGGGAAAGCGACGGGTTCTGATCGAGGATGGTCTGCATCTCGGCGCACTGATCGGCAAGCTGTTTTGTCAGCAGAATGGTAAGTTCCTCCGGTGATGCATCCACGCTGACGCGGCTGCGGAGAAGATATTCATAATAAGAAAGACCGCCTTCCTGCCGGGAGAGTCCGCCGTCGTTCTGCGTCCCTTTGCCGCGGAGCGAAGAGAGCGCATCGGCGAGGGAGCGGTAGGCGGGAAAAACACAGGAGGTAAGGAGCTTTTTATGTGTCTGCAGGCAGAGCTCCATCTCCTCGCCGGAAAACAGACCACAGGAGCGCAGCTTATTCTGAAAAACGGTGTGAAGCAGATGAGTTTCCGGTGTATCTGCATCGGCGAGAAAAGCACTGCACTGGCGGATAATGCCGTCGACCGCAAGATTATTCTGAAAAACGCCGAGCCGGGATTTTTCCTGTTCCAGCGCGGTGATTTCCGAAAAATAGCGCGGGAGATCCTGCAGAAGATGGAGATAGTCGGCGACATCCTGCTGGGTGCGGAACGGATATTCTGCGAGAAGAATCGGAAGCTGCGCCTGAAGTCCAAGTGACGGGCCGAGCGGCTCCGCAAGCAGACTCGTACTGCCCGGCATCTGTTCGCATTCGAGTTCGTAGAGCAGAAGATCGAGCGTGATCTGATTTTCCCGGGAGAGACGGCTTCTGTGAAAGGAGGAAAGCGTTGCTTCCGCCTTCTGCAGTGATTCGTCATAGGCCGTGCGGTCGGGCAGAGAAACGGAGCCGAAGGAGGCCGTGCCGGGAGTGATCCCGCAGGAGGAAGGATCGGCAAGCGTATAATGAAGCGTGATCGCAGAGGAGGTCACCTCGGAACGGAACCGTTTCTGCACATACGAGGTGAAGCGGCGGTTCTCGCCGGGAGAGAAGAACGGGGAGCAGAACCAGAACAGCAGGGCAAAAAGAAGCCCGCCGGATGACAGAAGAAGAAAAAGCATACGGCGGCGCAGACGGTTCGATTTCATGGCAGGATACTCCGGGGCGGACAGTTATCATAACGTATGTAAAAAATGCTGATTTTATGCGCTTTTTTCCGTGTTTCGTTTGACTTTCCAAAATGGCTTTGCTATAATCAGAACCGAATGGAATAAGGGACTTTTCAGAGCGGAGCGGATTGGAAAGAAACAGTCCGTAAAGATAAAAGGGAATCAGGTGAAAATCCTGAGCGATCCGGTCACTGTAAGCAGGGAGCAAAGCTGCAAAATGCCATTGTGCCAGGAGCACGAGAAGGCGCAGCGTCTGCAGAGATCTGCGAGTCAGGAAACCTGCTGAAAAGGTTAGTGAATCGCTTCCGATGAAAGCATATATTCATGGAAAGATGTACGAAGTTTAACCAGGCATCTGCTTTTTTGTCGCTATGCGTCCGAAAGAACACTCCGATGGAGGCGTCTTTCGCAGAAAAAGCAGATGTCTGTTTGTCTTTTCGAAGAAAAATGTGTCCTCATAAGATTACTTATTTAAGGGAGACATCATTGACGGGGAACAGGCACCGCCCAATTGCCTGAACATGTCAGGAAAGAAGGAGAAAAGCATGAAAGGAAATTCAAGCAAGTTTCTGGCCCTGCTGCTGTCGGCTTCTATGATCATGAGCCCGACCGCCAGCGTATTGGCAGATACGCAGGAAAATGCAGCGGCCGAGAGCAGCGCAGCTGTGCAGGAAGCGCCGCAGAGTGAAGAAACAGCAGAAACCGCACAGCCGGAAACCACACCGGCAGAGAGCAGCAGCGAGAGCACTGCAGAGACTCCGGCAGAGGAGCCGACAGAAGCACCGGCAGAGGATCAGACCACAGCAGGAGCTGATGAGACGGAGACCCCGTCTGCAGATGAGGACGCTTCGAAAGACGCAGCAGATGATTCTGTAAAAGATGGTGACGAGAACGCTGATACAACGGAAAAACAGCCGGAAGCAGCAGACGAGACTGCAAAAGATGCTGAGACAGAAACTCCGGCAGAAGCAACAAAAGAGACAGAAAAAGAAGCGGAAAAAGAGACCGCGAAAGAAGATGCCGGAAAGACTGCAGAACAGCCGAAAACCGAAGAAAAAGAAACGGTGAAAAAAGAGGCATCCAATACATCTGAGAAGAAAGAAACAAAAGCCGCAGAAGCAGCAAAACCGGCAGACGGAGATTACGCTTCCGAGGCAGAGACAACCGGAAGCATGTTCCGTGTGATTTCTTCCAAACTGACCGTAAAAGACGGAAAACTGACAGCATCCGTTCTCTTAAGCGGAACCGGCTACGATTACCTGTATGTCGGAACAGCAGCAGAGGCAGCAGCCGCTGATGAAAAGAACTGGATCGCTCCGGTTGGAAGTGAAACCTATACCGAGGACGGCGCAGAGAAAACAGGATATCGTTTTGAAATCCCGGTAGAAGAGCTCGACAAACAGATGAATGTTGCAGCCCGTTCTGCAAAGAAAAAAACATGGGCCGATAAAACCGTTACGATCCACAGCACCGATGCAATCCCGACCGTAACACCGGAACCGACCGAAACTCCGAGCGAGAATCCTGGAGACAATTCCTCCGAGGCACCGGTCAGCGTAGAAGCACCAGTTACCAAAGAGGACGGCAGCGTATTCAAGATGTTCGTTATCTCCGAGGCAACCATGATCAACAAGGGCGACAAACTCGTTCTTACCCTGAAAACAAACAACGTATCGTTTGACAAACTGTATCTTGGAAACAACGATGATCTTGCAAAAGCACCGGCCATCCAGGGAATGCAGGAAGCAAACGGCGGTTATTCCTTCGCTTTCGAAGTAGATGCTGACAAGGCAGGCACAACCGTTCCGATCGTTCTTGGAAAACCGGACGGAACCTGGTACACCAAACAGCAGCTTTACTTCGTGATTCCGGGAACCAAGACACCGGATGAAACTCCGACACCGGAACCGACCGAGACCCCGGCGCCGACGGAAACTCCGGCTCCAACAGAGACCCCGGCACCGACCGAAACCCCGACTCCGGAACCGTCCAAAGTAGAAAACGGTATCTACAGCGGAACCGCAGAGACCGGCGCAGCCATGTTTAAAGTAGTCGGCGTAGAGCTGACCGTAAAAGACGGCGACATGAAAGCCCGTATCACATTAAGCGGTGTAGCATATGACTACCTGTACATGGGAACACCGGAAGAGGCCGCTGCGGCAGACAAGAGCACCTGGATCGCAGGTGTCGGCACCGTTGACTACACAACCGAAGACGGCGAGACCAAAACCGGAATGCAGTATGATATCCCGGTAGCAGCACTGGATCAGCCGCTTACCGTTGCATCCCATTCTGCAAAACAGGATAAATGGTATGCGAGAACGATTACCATCGCATCTGACAGCCTGAAAAAGACCGCAGATCTTCCGGCAGATGAGACAGACAAAGTTGCAGACGGTATCTACGAGGCAGAAGCATCCACAAACGCAGCTATGTTCAAAGTAGTCGGCGTAAAACTGACTGCCAAAGACGGAAAGATGACAGCAGTCATCACCTTAAGCGGATCCGGTTACGATTACCTGTACATGGGAAGCTCAGATGCAGCAAAAGCAGATGAGAGCGCATGGATCGCTTCCACAGGAAAAGCAGACTACACCTCAGACGGTGAGACCAAAACCGGAATGCAGTTTGAAATCCCGGTAGAATCACTGGATCAGGAGCTTGCCGTAGCAGCTCATGCAGTAAAGAGCGGCAAATGGTACGACAGAACCATCACAATCGCATCTTCCAGCCTGAAAAAGACCGGAGACCTGCCGTCCGACGACAACAAGGGTGATACACCGAAACCGACCCTCGTTCCGACCAAGACACCAACCGTATCTCCGTCCGAGACACCGGTTGTAAAACCGACCGCTACTCCGACTCCGGCACCGACCCAGAAACCGGCCGATACCAAACCGGATCAGGAATCCAAATATGAGTCCGACTTAAACGGCGGAACATCCAAAGTAAACAGCTCTACCACACTGGCAGACGGCGTTTACACCCCAGATGGCTTTTCCTTCTCCGGCGGTTCCGGAAAAGTAACCATCTCCTGCGGCAAGATCACCGTAACAAACGGACAGGCTTATGCAACGATCGCATTCAGCAGCCCGTACTACGGATATGTAAAAGCAAACGGAAACAAATATATGGCAAATGTCAGCGGCGGAAGCAGCATCTTCACGATTCCGGTACAGCTGAACAAAAATAATACCATTATCGGTATGACCACAAGAATGTCTACTGCACATGAGATTTCCTACAATATCTTCATTTCTCTGGCAGCAGCGAAAAACGGCGGAAGCACCACAAGCAGCACCGGTTTTGTAAAAGCAGACGGAACCACTTCCACCATCAGCACCGACAACACCAAGCTGGATACCAGTGCTCCGGAAATCATGGGCCTGGAGTACAAGGCTGAGACAAAACTTACTTATGCAGAGTATTTCAAGATGTATCATTACGATCAGGGCATCACACTGCTGGAGATCGATATGACAAAAGATACCGAGCGTGATCCGGAGAAACAGACCGAAGAAGAGCAGAAGGCAGAAGATGCCGACACAACAGCAGAAGATACCGCAGCAGCAACCGACGAGGAAGAAGCTGCAGCAGCATCCGATTCCACCAAGAGCAGCACCGAGAAGGCAAAAGACCTGACCGAAAAGACGAAAGAGCTGTATGAAGGAAATGTTGTAAAATATCTGATCGTTCCGAAAGATGTTGAGATTCCGGCAGGACTGGACAAAGATATGATCGTGATCCAGCTTCCGGTTGAGAAAGCATACGTTGCATCGGAGGATGCTCTGAAACTTCTGGATGAGCAGCTGGATGTAACAGAGAGCATCAAAGCAGTCGGCATGGAGCAGAAAGACTGCCAGATCGAGAACATTGCAAAGGCAATGGAGGACAAAACAATCTCCTTCGAAGGAACTTTCGATGATCTGGACTACAAAGCTCTTGTAAAAGACGAAATCGACTTTGCAATTCTTCCGTCTGAATTCCTTCCGGGAAATGCAAAAGACGAGGAAGATGCGGATACAGAAGATGCAGCAGCAGATACCAAAGCTGAGGATCAGAAAGACGACAAGACAACGGATGAGAAAGCAGATGAGGAAAAGACTCCGGAAGAACTTCTGAAAGAGGAAAATGAGCGTCTGTCCGACACCGCAGAGCGTCTGGCAACCCTGACCATCCCGATGCTGGTAGACCGTTCCGCAGACGAGAAGACCGACCTTGCGAAAGCAGAGTGGCTGAAAGTTTACGGCGTGATCTTCGGATGCGAAGATCAGGCAAACGAGCTGTTCCAGCAGATGGTAAAGGCAGAAGAGAATAAGTAATTTGCAGCACAAAAAGGAAAAGGGCTGCTGCCGCAGGGCAGCGGCCTTTTCTTGAAATAAGACGAAGAAAGGAATTTCTAATGACAGGAAAAAACGAAAGAAAGTTGAAAAAATGGGCCGCGCTTTTTCTGGCAGCCGCGATGTCCCTGACGGCCTGCGGCAGTACAGCTTCCACTGGCAGCAGCGCATCATCGTCTGCATCGGGCACTGCGGCCGTTTCTGAGAGCAGCACATCCGCATCGAGTGTTTCTGAAAGTGAGACGGAGAGCACATCTTCCTCAGAGAGCACCGCAGAGACCGAAAGTACATCCGAAGCCGTTACTGCGAGCAGCACTTCCGAAAGCGATACCGCATCCGCGGATGGCTTCGCAACGACAGACGACGTAAGCGATGCACCGGAGATCGCCGGAATCACCATCGAGAGCAAGATGGTTCTGAAATATGCGGAGTGCTTCAACGTATACTACTGTGCAGATGGCTGCAAGCTTCTGGACGTCAAAGACGGCGCGCAGTACCTTCTCGTCCCGGAAGGAAAAGAAGCACCGGACGACCTCGATTCTGATGTGATCGTGATCCATCAGCCGCTGGAGCGCATCTACATGGCAGCAACCTCCCCGATGGCACTGTTTGATGCCATGGACGGTCTTGACGCTATCCGCCTTACCGGTGAAACCGCAGACAACTGGTATGTCCAGGACGCCGCCGATGCGATGAACGCCGGAACGATGATCTTCGCCGGAAAATACAGTGAGCCGGACTACGAGCTGCTCGTCAGCGAAAACTGCGATCTTGCGATTGAGTCTACCATGATTCTCCATTCCCCGAAAGTACAGGAGATGATCGAGATGCTCGACATTCCGGTCTTCATCGACCGTTCGAGCTACGAATCCCAGCCGCTTGGCCGTACCGAGTGGATCAAGCTCTACGGTGCGATGCTGGACAAAGAGGAAACGGCTTCGGAATTCTTCGACAGCCAGGCAAGCATTGTAGAAAACCTGAAAGACTTTACCAACACCGAGAAAACGGTCGCTTTCTTCTATATTAATACGAGCGGAGCTGCCGTTGTCCGCAACCCGGATGACTACATTTCCAATATGATCGAGCTTGGCGGCGCGCGCAATGCGTTCCGTGATCTGCAGGACGACAGCGGAAAGACATCGGTTCCGATCACGATGGAGCAGTTCTACGACACTGCGGAAGATGCGGACTATCTGATCTACAACGCAAGCATCGATTCGACAGTAAAGACGCTCGATGACCTGCTGGCAAAAGATTCCATGTTCGCGGACTACAAGGCAGTCAAAGAGGGCAATGTCTGGACAACCGAGAAATCCATGTATCAGGCAACCGATAAGATTGCACAGTTCACCAACGACATCAATCTGCTGGTAACAGGCGGCGATCCGAACCAGATGGTATTCTTAAGAAAATTATCCTGATGGAGGAACGTATGTCAGAGAAAAAAAATAGGACAGGAAAAGAGAACAGCTTCCAGAAAGAGAGCAGTTTCCATATGGAAAACTTCCGGCGCCGTTCGCGGTACGCCGCTGTGTTTCTGGTGCTGATTCTGGCGTTCGCCGCCATCACCGTGCTGAACATCAATTCCGGAAACGTAAATATCTCGATTCCGGAAATTTTCCGAATTCTGCTGCGGCGGACAGGAGAGGGAAAAGAATATAATATTATCTGGAAAATCCGCCTTCCGCGTATTCTGATGGCGGCAATCCTCGGCGGCGCACTGTCACTGTCCGGCTTCCTTTTGCAGACCTTCTTCGAAAACCCGATCGCCGGCCCGTTCGTCCTGGGAATTTCCTCGGGTGCCAAAATGGTCGTGGCGCTGACCATGATTTTCTATCTGGAGCGGGCACGCAATATCACATCCTATACGATGATTGTTGCAGCGTTCTTGGGCTCCCTTCTCTCCGTAGGTTTCATTCTGCTGATGTCCCGCCGGATTAAGAATATGGCAGGCCTTCTCGTCGGCGGTATTATGATCGGATACATCTGCTCGGCCGTCACGGATTTTGTTGTCACCTTCGCAGAGGATTCCGACATCGTCAATCTTCACGGCTGGTCGCAGGGAAGCTTCTCCGGTATGAGCTGGAGCAACGTGGCGATTTCCGCGGCTGTGATCGGCGTCACCTTTGTCATCACGTTTCTGATGGCAAAACCGATCGGTGCCTATCAGCTCGGCGAGGCGTATGCGCAGAGCATGGGCGTGAATATCAAAGTATTCCGCATCGCGCTGATTCTGCTTTCGAGCATTCTCTCCGCCTGCGTTACCGCGTTTGCCGGCCCGATTTCGTTCGTCGGCATTGCTGTTCCGTTCCTCGTCAAACAGAGCCTCGGCACCTCGCGGCCGCTCGTCGTGATCCCGGGAACCTTCCTCGGAGGAGCCGTCTTCTGTATGATGTGCGACCTGATCGCGCGTATGGCGTTCGCGCCGCTGGAGCTGTCCATCAGTACCGTAACGTCGATCTTTGGCGCACCGGTCGTCATTTTCATGATGCTGCGCCGGAAAAGGGGGTAAGAGAATATGACAGAATATTATTTTCATCTGGACCACCTGACGGTCGGCTATGATAAGAAGCCGCTGATCAAAGACATCTGCATCGGCATCGAAAAAGGTGAGATCGTGACGCTGATCGGACCGAACGGTTCCGGTAAATCGACGATTTTAAAGAGTATCACCCGCCAGTTAAAGCTGGTCGGCGGAAATGTGGAGTTTGACGGGAAAAATCTGCATGCGATTTCGTTCCGGGAACTGTCCACGAAGATGGCAGTTGTGCTGACAGAGCGCATGAAGCCGGAGCTGATGACGTGCCACGACATTGTAGCGACGGGCCGTTATCCGTATACGGGACGGCTGGGAATGCTGACCCACGAGGATGAGGAGAAAGTCGAGGAGGCGATGCGCGCCGTCCATGCGGAAGAGCTCGGCGGCCGCGATTTCAACGCGATCAGCGACGGCCAGCGCCAGAGAGTGCTTCTTGCGCGTGCGATCTGCCAGGAGCCGGAGGTCATCATTCTGGATGAGCCGACATCGTTCCTTGATATCCGCCACAAGCTGGAGCTGCTTGCGATTCTGCGCAGGATGGCAAAAGAGAAGGGCATCACCGTCATCATGTCACTGCATGAGATCGATCTGGCGCAGAAGGTTTCGGACAAGATCATCTGCGTGAAGGGCGACGCAATTTCCCACTTCGGTGCGCCGGAGACGATTTTCCGCGAGGATATCATCCGTGAGCTGTATGAGATTGACAATGGTTCGTTTGACCCGTGCTTCGGCAGTATCGAGCTGCCGCGGCCGGAGGGAACGCCGCGCGTTTTCGTTCTGGCAGGCTGCGGAAAGGGAATCCCGGTTTTCCGGAAACTGCAGAAGGAGAACATTCCGTTTGCGGCGGGCATCCTGTATACGAACGATATCGACTACCAGCTCGCCCGCACACTGGCGATGGAAACCGTGACGGAAGAGCCGTTCCGGGAGATCAGCGATGCGGCGTTTGCACGTGCCTGCGAGCTGATCCGAAGCTGCGAGCGTGTCATTGACACCGGAGTTCCGGTCGGCATGTGCAACCAGCGGATCGAAGAACTGCGCGCGGAAGCAAAGAGGCTTGGAAAACTGGCGAAATAACACGAAAAATGTAATTTTGAATTGTACGAAAAATTCACACAATTCAAGCCAAAAACCAGCAGAGATTGACACTTAAAAAGTCAAGTGCTTTGTAAAATCTTTTGGCGAAATAACGGTTTTCTCTGTTATGCCCAAAACACGCGTTCTGATTTCGCAAGAATTAAACACATGCTTTCTACACCATTTTTCGTGGATAATGTGGATAACTCGGTGTATAACTTGATTTTGGGCATGTTTTCGGTGGTTAACTATGTGGATAACTTGTGGACGAGATGTTTATAAAATTGGCTCTTGTGGAAAAAAGCCCGTTTCTTTGTGCACTTTCGACAAAAAGGGTTTTTGAAGTTTGACACGGCTGACATGAAAGGTTTTTCAGATTTCAGAAAGCAGGAAAATATAGAAAAAAGCAGACAAATTTCTGTGTGATACAGAAATCGGTCTGCTTTTTGTATATCATGGGAAATCAGTGGCTGATCAGATACTTTTCCACCGAAGTCACGCAGTTCGCGCCGTCGGCTGCCGCCGTAATAATCTGGCGGAGCTGCTTCGTGCGGACGTCGCCTGCGGCAAAGACACCCGGCACACTCGTCACGCCGTCCTCCCCGGCTTTGATGTAGCCGGCTTCGTCAGTTTCTACGGTACCTGCAATCAATGCCGACACCGGAACAATACCGACCGCAATAAAGACGCCGTCGACCGCGATCTCACCGGACTCGCCTGTCTTTTTGTTTGTCACTTTCACGCCGGAAACCATCTCACTGCCTTCAATGGAATCCACAACCGTATCCCAGACCATCTCGACATTCGGCAGCGCCAGCAGTGCATCCTGAAGAACACCGGCGGCCCGCAGCTCGTCGCGGCGGTGGATCACATAAACTTTTCTGCATCCTCTTGCCAGGAAAATCGCATCCTCCACGGCAACGTCGCCGCCGCCGACAACTGCAACGGTTTTGTCTTTGAAGAATGCGCCGTCGCACGTTGCGCAGTAGGAAACGCCCATGCCGGAAAGTTCCTTTTCACCCGGAACATTTAAAGCGCGATGCTCTGCGCCGGTTGCAAGAATGATCGTTTTTGCATGATACTCATTTTTTCTCGTGCGGACAATTTTGATTTCTTCGTCCAGAATCAGCTCCTTTACACGCTCGCGGGAAAATTCCGCGCCCATTTTTTCAGCGTGCGCGCGGAGCGTACTGCCAAGATCCATGCCGCTGATGCCCGGAAGCCCCGGGTAATTGTCTACTTCATAGGTATTCAGCACCTGGCCGCCGCTCGCAAAGTTTGCTTCGATCGTAAGAGAGGAGAGCTTTGCGCGTTTCGCGTAAATTGCGGCAGAAAGTCCCGCCGGGCCGGAGCCGATGATAATAACGTCGTATAAGTTTTCCATAAAAATCCTCGTTTTCGTCTGTAGTTAAGCTGCCGGGCAGCCATTTTCTGAAAGTGCTGTTACGGAGCCGGTGTCTCCGTCGGTTCCTGACCGCCGCTTTCCGATTCCGTGGAGGTTCCCTCTTCTTCCGGTGTCTCCGGCTGGTTGTGAACCACCTTGATGCTGCGCACCAGCTTCAGATCGTTGTCGATGCCGACTTCCGTGTAGTCAAGTTTTTCATCCCCGCTATAGAATGTGTAAAGCGTGAGATTACTATCCTCTTTTTCTGTTTTTTCTGATTTGGCATCGCCCGCTTTCGCAAGAAAATCATTCTCGGAAGTGCCGAGCGTGATGCCGTTCGTGATCGAAATCGGAATCTTCGTCGTGTCAAGGTCGCCGTACAGCGAGGTGACAAAGCAGTTGCGCACCGTCGTTGCGTCCGTGCCGTAATTGTGCACCGTACAGTAAAGCTTCTGATCGCCCTTTTCCAGCGTGACATAGCCGTATTTTCCATTCAAGACCGCCGTATCGGACTCTTTCGTGTTGATGGTCCAGTCGTGGTCCAAAAGCTCGCTGACCGGAACCGGAAGATGGTAGAGCACATCGTCAAAGCGGACCGTCCAGTCGTTGATTTCCGAGCTGTCTGTTTCCGGTGCGGTGTAGGCCTGTACTTCCGGCGTTACAGCATCGCTGACATCATCGAGAGCTTCTGCATCCGCCGTGGTCGTAAAGTTCTGCATGTCGAGAGAATAGAGTGTTTCCGTCTCCGTATCGAAGCCGAGCGTGATCGTCTGATACAGCCCGTACTCATACGTAAACTGTACAGAAGTATCTGTCTCATACCGGTCCTTCGGCGTGCCGTAGATCATTTCCACATCATCCATCAGCGACTGCTGCATCGTGACACCGTTCGGCAGATCTACATAGATATTCTGGCCTTCCGGAGTGGAAGTATCGATATGGATGCCTCCGATCAGGCATTCCGCAACCGGTTTTGCCGTCGTGTCGGGATTTGCGATATCGACGGTGATCTGGTTTCCGTCTTTTTCAAAGATTTCGCCCTCGGAGAAGGATTCCGGCTGGATTTCTTTCGTGTCGTCACCGCTGTAAACCCAGCCGAGCGCCGTGAAATCTGCGTAAGATTCCGGAATTTCGTACGTATCGCCCCAGATGGCGAGCTGAAAGCTGTTCAGATTTTTCGAGAGCTCCACATCGTAGGTGGGAATCTCATCGGAATCGCCGGAGGCCGCCAGATTGTCTTCGGGGTCGTCATCGTCTGTACTCTGACTGATGGTTGTGATCGGAATCGTCTCTGTTTTCTTTCCGCAGCCGCTCGTTCCAACGAGAAAAGCGGCAAATACTGCTGTTAAAACCCAACGGTATTTTTTCATCAAAACCTCCTCATAATAAAAATGTTTGAAAGTTACTTCGTGCAAGTAACGATATCAGTTCTTCCTATTGTACCACATCCCGCTTCGTTTTCCAATGTCTGAATAGCTGGATTTCCACGGGAATACATATTAGTAAAGGGCAGAATTTTTTCAAAAAGGAGGAACGTGTATGAGATTCACAAAAATGCAGGGCTGCGGAAATGATTATATTTATGTGAATACAATGGAAGAGAGGATCGAAAGTCCGGCACGGCTGGCACATGCGTTGAGTGACCGCCATTTCGGCATCGGCGCGGACGGGCTGATCCTGATCGGGGCATCAAAAACGGCGGATTTTTCGATGGAAATGTACAACGCCGACGGCTCAAAAGGTGCAATGTGCGGCAACGGCATCCGCTGTGTGGGAAAATATGTGTACGACCATGGTCTGACGCGGAAGACGGCGCTCACGATCGAAACGGGCAGCGGAAACCGTGTGATCCACCTGCAGACCGGCGAAAATCCGAACGAGGTGAAGCAGGTGACGGTCGAAATGGGAACGCCGGAATTCCGTGCCGCCAGGATCCCCGTCATCTCCCTCGGCGAGTATGTGCTGGAGCATAAAATAACCGTATGCGGGAAAGATTACACCATGACATGTCTTTCGATGGGCAACCCGCACGCGGTCGTCTGGACGGAAGATGTGGAAAAACTTCCGATTTTGGAGACCGGTCCCGCCTTCGAACACCTTTCCTGCTTCCCGGACCGTATCAATACAGAATTTATCCAGATCTTAGATCGACACACAATCAAGATGAGAGTCTGGGAACGTGGGAGCGGCGAAACGCTGTCCTGCGGAACGGGAGCGTGCGCGGCAGCCGTCGCGGCGATGCTTTCCGGCTGCGTTTCGGAGGGCGAAACTGCCGTAGAACTGCGCGGCGGACGGCTTTCTGTCACCTGGGACCGGACGAAAAACAAGGTCTTTCTGACCGGTCCGGCGGAGACGGTTTTTGAAGGAACGCTTGCAGAACCCGTTAAAAAAATGCAAATTTCTGTCTGCACAAAGAGGCCATGTGCAATATTCTGAAAATAAAAACTTATAGTAAATGCCTTTTCTTTTCAAAAGAAACATGCTACAATATGTGGTACCCGCTACAAGAAAAGGGTGGTGGACACACAAGATATAGTGTTTGTTTAGGAGGATACCACAATGGTTTATATTATCAAAAAGGACGGCACCAAAGAAGAATTCGACGCACAGAAGATCGTCCGTGCCGTAAATAAATCCGCACAGAGAATCCTGTATAACTTCTCACAGCAGGAAATTGACTTTATCTGTAAGTTCGCAACAGAGCATGTATATTCCCTGGGAAAGACCGAAATTCCGATCAGCGATATGCACAATATCGTGGAGGGAGCACTCGAAAAAGTAAACCCGGCTGTAGCAAAGAGCTACCGCGATTACCGCAATTATAAAACCGATTTCATCCATATGATGGACGAGGTCTACACGAAGAGCCAGTCCATCCGCTACATCGGCGACAAGAGCAACGCCAACACCGACAGCGCCCTCGTTGCTACGAAGCGAAGCCTGATTTTCAACGAGCTGAACAAAGAGCTGTACCGCAAGTTCTTCATGAACCGCAACGAGCTGCAGGCATGTAAGGACGGCTACATCTACATCCACGATCAGTCCGCACGTCTCGATACGATGAACTGCTGTCTGTTCGATGTCGGAAGCGTTTTAAAGGGCGGCTTCGAGATGGGAAATGTCTGGTACAACGAGCCGAAAACGCTCGACACCGCATTTGATGTCATGGGCGATATCGTCCTCAGCACCGCTGCACAGCAGTACGGCGGCTTTACTGTGCCGGAAGTGGACAAGATCCTCGCTCCGTACGCACAGAAGAGTTATGATTACTATGTCAAAGAGTTCCTGAAATACACTGACGCTTCCTGGGAGGGAGCACAGGAGAAAGCCATCGAGTATGCAATCGACAAAGTAAGAAGAGAGTGCGATCAGGGATGGCAGGGAATTGAGTATAAACTGAACACCGTCGGTTCTTCCCGCGGTGATTATCCGTTCGTCACTGTGACCCTCGGTCTTGGAACAAGCATGTTCGAGAAGATGATCTCGATTTCTCTTCTCGAGGTTCACAAAAACGGACAGGGAAAGAAAGGCCACAAAAAGCCGGTTCTCTTCCCGAAAATCGTATTCTTATACGACAAGGCCATTCACGGAGAGGGCGGCATTGCCGAGGATGTCTTCGAAGCAGGCCTTGACTGTTCTTCGAAAACGATGTATCCGGACTGGCTGTCCATGAGCGGCGAGGGTTATATTGCCGAGATGTACAAGAAATACAAGAGAGTTATCAGCCCGATGGGATGCCGTGCTTTCTTAAGCCCGTGGTATGAGCGCGGCGGCATGGAGCCGGCAGATGAGAACGATAAACCGGTCTTCGTCGGACGTTTCAACATCGGTGCGGTTTCCCTTCATCTTCCGATGATCCTGGCAAAATCCCGTTCCGAGAACCGCGACTTCCACGAGGTGCTCGACTTCTACCTCGAGATGATCCGCGATCTGCACAAACGGACTTACGATTACCTCGGCGAGATGCGTGCATCCACGAACCCGCTGGCTTACTGCGAGGGAGGTTTCTACGGCGGCCACTTAAAACCGTCTGATAAGATCCGCCCGCTGTTAAAGCCGATGACTGCATCGTTCGGTATCACAGCGCTGAACGAGCTGCAGGAGCTGTACAACGGAAAATCCCTTGTTGAGGACGGACAGTTTGCCCTCGATACGCTGAAATATATCAACGACAAGGTTGCCCAGTTTAAGAAAGAGGACGGCATTCTGTATGCCATCTACGGCACACCGGCAGAGTCCCTGTGCGGTCTGCAGGTAGAGCAGTTCCGCAAGAAATACGGCATCGTCCGCAACGTTTCGGACCGCCCGTACGTCAGCAACAGCTTCCACTGCCACGTAACCGAGGACATCACCCCGATCCAGAAACAGGATCTCGAGGGACGTTTCTGGGAACTCTGCAACGGCGGAAAAATCCAGTATGTGCGCTATCCGGTCGGTTACAATAAAGGTGCGATCAAGACTCTGATCGAGCGTGCGATGGAGCTCGGCTATTATGAAGGCGTCAACCTGTCCCTGGCATACTGCGATGACTGCGGCCACCAGGAACTCGACATGGATGTCTGCCCGGTCTGCGGTTCCAAGAACCTGACAAAGATCGACCGTATGAACGGATATCTTTCCTACAGCCGTGTGCATGGAGATACACGTCTGAATGAGGCGAAGATGGCAGAGATCGCTGAGAGAAAATCTATGTAATATACAGGCCAAGTACAGAAGGCCTGATCAGATAAAGCACAGGTGCAATGGTAATGTGAGTTTTTACTTGCTGTTGCGTCTGTGCTTTTTTATGCATTGTGCGTATAGCAC
>CAVBNJ010000022.1:0-17153 GCA_963596755.1 bacterium | reverse complement strand
GGCACATATCCAGTCTTCTTTTAACAACACAATTGTTACTCTGACAGACAGCGAAGGAAACGCTCTTTCATGGGCAAGTGCTGGTGGTCTTGGATTTAGAGGTTCAAGAAAATCTACTCCTTATGCAGCTCAGATGGCAGCAGAGACTGCAACAAAAGCTGCACTTATTCATGGTTTAAAAACTGTAGACGTTATGGTAAAAGGACCAGGATCAGGACGTGAAGCTGCAATCCGTGCCCTTCAGGCATGCGGTCTTGAAGTTACAAGCATCCGCGACGTAACACCGGTTCCGCACAACGGATGCCGCCCACCAAAACGTAGAAGAGTCTGATTAGGAGGTTAAGAACATGGCAGTAAATAGAGTACCAGTCCTGAAAAGATGCAGATCCCTCGGAATGGATCCTGTATATCTTGGAATTGATAAGAAGTCCACAAGACAGCTCAAAAGAGCAAACAGAAAAATGTCTGAGTATGGTCTTCAGTTAAGAGAAAAACAGAAAGCAAAATTCATCTACGGCGTTCTGGAGAAACCTTTCGTAAACTATTACAAAAAGGCCGACAGAATGGAAGGACAGACTGGTGAGAACCTGATGATCCTTCTTGAGCTTCGTCTGGACAACGTTCTGTTCCGTATGGGAATGGCAAGAACCAGAAAAGAAGCACGTCAAATCGTTGACCACAAACACGTTCTGGTTAACGGCAAACAGGTAAACATCCCGTCTTACCTTGTAAGCGCTGGTGATACCATCGAAATCAAAGAGGGTAAAAAATCCTCTCAGAGATACAAAGACATCGTAGAGGTTACAGGCGGCCGTCTTACTCCAGAATGGATCGAGGCTGATCTTGAGGCACTCAAAGGTGTTGTAAAAGAGCGTCCTACCCGCGAAATGATCGATGTTCCGGTTGACGAAGTGCAGATCGTCGAGCTGTATTCTAAATAAAGAATCGCCATACGCGGAAGGCTTTATTCCCATGAGTAATGAGCCAACCAATTTAAAAGGAGGGGCTTTCGAGTGTTTGATTTTAACAAACCGAAAATTGAAATTACTGAGATTTCTGATGACAAGAAGTACGGCAGATTTGTGGTTGAACCTCTGGAAAGAGGCTACGGTATCACATTAGGTAATTCTCTTCGCAGAATTATGCTTTCTTCCCTCCCTGGAGCAGCAGTAAGCCAGGTTAAAATCGAGGGCGTTCTTCACGAGTTCAGTTCCATCCCGGGAGTGAAAGAAGACGTTACAGAAATCATCATGAACCTGAAGAGCCTTGCAATCCGCAATAACAGCGAAACCAACGAAGCAAAAGTTGCTTATATTGAGTTCGAGGGCGAGGGAGTTGTAAGAGCATCCGATATTCAGGTAGATCAGGATATTGAGATCATGAATCCGGATCAGGTAATCGCAACCCTGAACGGCGGCCCGGAAAGCAAGCTGTACATGGAGCTGACAATCACAAAAGGCCGCGGATATATCAGTGCTGATAAAGGCAAGAGCGATGATATGCCGATCGGCGTACTCGCTGTAGATGCTATCTATACACCGGTTGAGCGTGTAAACCTCAAAGTGGAAAACACCCGTGTGGGTCAGATTACCGACTACGATAAACTGACACTGGATGTTTACACCAGAGGAACCCTTGATCCGGATGAGGCAGTCAGCCTTGCAGCAAAGGTTTTAAGCGAGCATCTGAAACTCTTCATCGATCTGTCTGAGAATGCGAAGACAGCAGAAGTTATGATCGAGAAAGAGGACAATGAGAAAGAGAAAGTTCTGGAGATGAACATCGATGAACTTGAGCTTTCCGTACGTTCCTATAACTGCTTGAAACGTGCCGGTATCAATACCGTAGAAGAGCTGTGCAACAAGACTTCCGAAGATATGATGAAGGTTCGTAACCTTGGTCGCAAGTCTCTGGAAGAGGTACTTGCAAAGCTGAAAGAACTGGGACTGTCACTGAGTCCTGGGGACGGAGAATAAATCAGTCTGATTTATCTTTCCGTTTGATTTGTAGACGAAAACCCCCTGTCAGTAAGTCCGAGGCAGCATGACTTGTGGGTTCCACAAATGGAGGAAAATTTAAAATGGCAAAATATAGAAAACTTGGCAGAACATCTGACCAGAGAAAAGCATTATTAAGAAACCAGGTAACCAACCTTCTGTATCACGGAAAAATCGTTACCACTGAGACCAAAGCGAAAGAGATCCGCAAGATCGCTGAGAGCATGATCGCACTGGCTGTAAAAGAAAAAGATAACTTTGAGACCGTTACCGTTACTGCTAAAGTAGCTCGCAAAGATGCTGACGGCAAACGTGTAAAAGAAGTAAAAGACGGCAAGAAAGTTACCGTATACGATGAAGTTCAGAAAGAGATCAAAAAAGATCTTCCGTCCAGACTTCACGCCAGACGTCAGATGGCAAGCTTCTTCTATCCTGTAACAGAGGTTCCGACCGAAGCAGCAGGACGCAAGAAAAACACCAAGTCCATCGATATGCCGCAGAAAATGTTCGATGAGATCGCTCCGAAATATGCTGACCGCAACGGCGGATATACCCGTATCATCAAGATCGGACCGCGTAAAGGCGATGCAGCTATGGAAGTTGTAATCGAGCTGGTTTAATTCTGTAAAATATGAATACTGACAGGAGTCGTCTCTTAGGAGGCGGCTCCTGTTTTTGTGTATGGATTTTAGAAAAATATTTCATCTGATGTGACATAAATGCGAATTTGTGGCAATGTACGGGGTTGCATCTGGTTTGGGAATAAGGTAAAATACAAAATACAGAATCAGCAAGAATGGGACAACAAAGGAGAGCGTTTGCATGGAAGGCAAAAAAAAGATGTTATTTATTTTTAATCCGTTTTCCGGAAAGGCACAGATTAAAAGTAAACTGTTTGAAATTATCGATGTTTTTGTAAAAGGCGGATATGAGGTCATTGTCCACCCGACACAGGCCGTCGGAGATGGTTTCGAAAAGACGAAGGAACTGGCACCGCAGGTGGATCTCGTTGTCTGCAGCGGCGGCGACGGAACCCTGGATGAGGTCGTCAGCGGTCTGATGGAAGTCGATGAGCGCGTGCCGATCGGCTACATCCCGGCAGGAAGCACGAATGACTTCGCAAACAGCCTTTCGATTTCCAAGGACATGGTGCAGGCAGCGAAGGACATCATCGAAGGAAACCTGTATTCCTGCGATGTGGGAGCGTTCAACAATGACAGCTTCGTCTACATCGCCGCATTCGGTCTTTTCACGGATGTTTCCTATGAGACGGACCAGCACATGAAAAATCTTCTGGGCCATCTGGCATACCTGCTGGAGGGCTCCAAACGAATCTGGAATGTGCCGACGTACTGGATTAAAGTCGAGGCAAACGGGGAAACCTTTGAGGGAGAATACATTTACGGCATGGTGACGAATGCGAAGTCTGTCGGAGGCTTCAAAAACCTGCCGGGACAGGATGTGCGCCTGGATGACGGACTGTTCGAGGTAACCCTGATCAAACGCCCGAAAAACCCGCTGGAGTTAAATGAGATCATCGCATCCCTTCTGATGCAGGAGGACCACACAGACCTCATCGATTCGTTCAAGACGGACCGCATCATCATCGAGTCGAACCAGGAGATCGCGTGGACGCTGGACGGCGAATACGGCGGAGATCACGGTTATGTCTGCATCGAAGCGCGGAAACATGCGATGGAACTGGTTCTGAACAATAAGTAAGCACCGCTTTTTGATAACTTTTTCACAAAAAAGTGCAAAAAAATGGATTTCGCCACGAAAACTATTTGGCTTTTCCGCGAAGATGTTGTATAATAAAGCCAGTTATGAAAGTAACAAGTATGCCGTGGCTTGAAAACGGTACACGGCACAATTACAGACACAGGAGGTCATTTGAGCTATGTTAGTATCAGCAAAAGAAATGTTGGACAAAGCAAAAGCCGGCCACTATGCAGTTGGTCAGTTTAACATCAACAACCTGGAGTGGACAAAATCCGTTCTTCTTACCGCACAGGAGATGAATTCTCCAGTTATCCTTGGTGTATCTGAGGGTGCAGGAAAATACATGACAGGCTTCAAGACCGTAGCTGCTATGGTAAAAGCTATGATCGAAGAGCTGAACATCACTGTTCCGGTTGCTCTGCATCTGGATCACGGAACCTACGAAGGATGCTACAAATGTATCGAAGCAGGTTTCTCATCCATCATGTTTGACGGATCTCATTATCCGATCGAAGAGAACGTTGCTAAGACAAAAGAACTGGTAGCTGTCTGCAAAGAGAAAGGAATGTCTCTGGAAGCAGAAGTTGGTTCTATCGGTGGAGAAGAAGACGGTGTTATCGGCATGGGCGAGTGCGCTGATCCAAACGAGTGCAAGATGATTGCAGACCTCGGTGTAGATATGCTTGCAGCAGGTATCGGCAACATCCACGGAGTATATCCGGCTAACTGGCAGGGACTGAGCTTTGAGACTCTGGACGCTGTACAGCAGCTGACCGGAAAAATGCCGCTCGTTCTTCACGGAGGCACAGGTATCCCGGATGACATGATCAAGAAAGCCATCGACCTTGGCGTTTCCAAAATCAATGTAAATACAGAGTGCCAGCTTGCATTCGCTGCAGCTACACGTAAATACATCGAAGAGGGCAAAGATCAGCAGGGTAAAGGATTTGATCCTCGTAAACTGCTTGCTCCTGGCGCAGAAGCTATCAAAGCTACTGTAAGAGAGAAAATCGAACTCTTCGGTTCTGCAAACAAAGCCTGAGTTTAATCACGAAAATGCTGTGCAGGATTCCTGGGGGAACTTCCCCCTTGGGGTCCGCACAGTATTTTTTTGTATCTAAAACATCTGTATCGAGATTCATCGAATCCGCTAATTTTTTCGCCTGAATTAGAAAAGTTTTGTAAAATAATACGAAAAAGGGACTGAGTTCAAAAAAGCACTTGCGTTTTTTAAGTTTTTGAGTTATTTTAGTATCAGTTGGAAATCAAATCCATATGCGTATGTAAAACAAGGGCGTTCTACAAAAAACTTAGCTAATCTGGCTGCTTTTTGAGAACCCCTTTTTCTTGTATCAGGATCTTTTCTGATCCGATGAGAAGGAAGCATCGCAAATTCACGAAGGGAAAGGAAGAAAGAAAATGGGAGAATATGTAAATCCGGCCAAAATCTTTGGCGAAAATGTATTCAATGACACTGTAATGCAGGAACGTCTTCCAAAAAATGTTTACAAGAAGCTGAAAAAGATCATCGAAGAAGGCGGTGAGCTGGATCTTGCTACTGCAGATACAATTGCACACGAGATGAAAGAATGGGCAATTGAAAAAGGAGCAACACACTATACACACTGGTTCCAGCCGCTGACCGGTACAACCGCAGAAAAACACGATTCTTTTATCACAGCACCGATGCCGAACGGCAAAGTCCTGATGAGCTTCTCCGGTAAAGAGCTGATCAAAGGCGAGCCGGATGCATCTTCTTTCCCATCCGGCGGACTGCGTGCTACCTTCGAGGCAAGAGGATATACAGCATGGGACTGCACCTCACCGGCATTCGTTCGTCAGGACGCAGCAGGCGCAACGCTTTGCATCCCGACTGCATTCTGCTCCTACACAGGAGAGGCGCTTGACCAGAAAACACCGCTTCTTCGTTCCATGGAAGCTCTGAATGTACAGTCCCTGCGTCTGTTAAAACTGTTCGGAAACACCACATCCAAGAAAGTAACTCCTTCCGTAGGACCGGAGCAGGAATACTTCCTGGTTGATGCAGAGAAATTCCTGCAGAGAAAAGACCTGATCTACACCGGCCGTACCCTGTTCGGCGCAATGCCTCCGAAAGGACAGGAGATGGACGATCACTATTTCGGAACCATCCGTCAGAGAATCGCTTCCTTCATGAAAGATGTCAACACCGAGCTGTGGAAAATGGGCGTTACCGCAAAGACACAGCACAACGAGGTTGCACCGGCACAGCACGAGCTGGCTTCCATTTATTCCGAGGCAAACGTAGCAGTCGACAACAACCAGCTTGTTATGCAGACCTTAAAGAGAGTTGCATGCCAGCACGGACTGAAATGCCTGCTGCATGAGAAACCGTTCGCAGGTGTCAATGGTTCCGGTAAACACAACAACTGGTCCATCACCACAGATGACGGTATCAACCTTCTGGATCCGGGCAAAACACCGCATGAGAACATTCAGTTCCTGCTTGTATTAAGCTGCATCCTGAAAGCTGTTGATGTTCACGCAGATCTGCTTCGTGAGTCCGCAGCCGATCCAGGAAACGATCACAGACTGGGAGCCAACGAGGCACCGCCGGCCATCATCTCCGTATTCCTTGGCGAGCAGCTTGAGGATGTCGTAGAGCAGCTGATCAGCACCGGAAATGCAACCAAGAGCAAAAAAGAAGGCGTTCTGGAGACTGGTGTTAAGACCCTTCCGGATCTCAAGAAAGACGCTACCGACCGTAACAGAACATCACCGTTCGCATTCACCGGAAACAAATTCGAGTTCCGTATGGTTGGTTCCCGCGATTCCGTTGCAGCTCCGAACATCGTACTGAACACCATCGTAGCAGAAGCATTCCGCGATGCCTGCGATGTACTGGAAGGCGCTGAAAACTTCGAGGACGCTGTGCATGATCTGATCAAGAAGAACCTGAGTGAGCATCAGAGAATCATCTTCAACGGAGACGGATATGCAGATGAGTGGCTGGCAGAGGCTGAGAGAAGAGGACTTCCGAACATCAAGTCCATGGTTTACGCAATCCCGGCACTGACCACCGATACTGCAATCAAACTGTTCGGCGAGTTCAAAGTATTCACCGAGGCAGAGCTGGTATCCCGTGCAGAAGTTAAATTCGAGAACTATGCAAAGACCATCAACATCGAAGCAAAGACCATGATCGACATGGCAAGCAAACAGATCATTCCGGCAGTCATCAAGTATGCGACCTCTCTGGCTGGATCGATCAACACCATCACCGCAGCAGGCGTTACTGCAGTCGGCGTACAGAAGACTCTGCTGACCGAGACAAGCGAGCTGCTGGAAGAGACCCAGAAAGCACTCGACGAGCTGATTGCAATCGAGGACGCTGGATGCGCGATGGAAGACGGCGAAGCAAAAGCAAAATATTACTACGAGAAAGTTACTCCTGCAATGGAGGCACTCCGTGCACCGGTTGACAAACTGGAGATGATCGTAGACAAAGAGATGTGGCCGATGCCGTCTTACGGCGATCTGATGTTTGAGGTTTAATTCATACACAGACGACCTATAAATTGTAAAAATTCTGTGAAAACAGAAGGAAAGAAGAGGCTGTTTTTGACAACAGCCTCTTTTTTTAGTATAATGGGGATTAGCTGTTGCCTGCAGAAAAAGGCGGACAGCACTGCCGAAGCTACGGCAGGAAAAGATGGAGGAAACGCTTTCGGATCAGTCCGGAGGCAGACTTTACGTTATGAATGCAGAACTTGAAATTTTAGGTGTGAAGCTGAAACATTACCGCGTCGATGCGGCGATGGAGATTGCGGAGGAATACCTCTCAAACGACAAGCTGAACACCATCGGGATTATCACGATGCAGATGCTGATGCAGGCGAGCAAGGAGCCGACGTGGAAGCAGTATATCGAAGATCTGGATCTGACGGTCATCGGGGAAACCGAGGTGCTTGAGGCAGCCGGTATCGACCCGGAGACACCGTCCTACGAGGAAGTGGAGACGAACGAGTTCATCGCCCGCTTTTTCTGGGGACTGATTCAGAAACAAAGCCGGATTTTCGTACTGGGTGACACGGAGGAAGAACTGCAGACGCTGCAGAAATATCTGACGGAGACGTATCCCGGTATTGAGATCGGAGGCGGCGCTGTCGTCGAGACGCTGGAGGAATCCGCGTTTGACAGCCTGGTCAACGAGATCAACAGCCAGACGACCGACGTGATTGTCAGCGGCCTTGCGGGAACGCGGCAGGATCGTTTCGTTCTGGAAAACAGCAGCAAAATCAGCGCGAAAATCTGGCTGAGTCTCGGCGAGCACTCGACGATTCAGAACGAAGCCGGTATAAAAACGAGCTGGTGGGGAACTCTGTTAAAAAAGAATACCTTCAAGCGGATGGTAACAAAATATAACAGCGAAAAGGACGGTTGAAGTTCATGAACTGGATACGGAACAAACAGCAGTGGAGAGATTATCTGCTGATCACACTGGGAACCGCAATCATGGCGGTTGCGACCAGTTCAATTTATGACCCGGCGGGGCTCGTCACCGGAGGATTTTCCGGTCTGGCGATCGTCATCAAACAATTGAGCCAGTCGCTCTTTGGAAAAGGCGTTCCGCTCTGGGTAACCAACCTTGTGCTGAACATTCCGCTCTTTTTATGGGGAATCCGCATGAGCCGTGAGTTTCTGATCAAGACCATTTTCGGAACGTTGATGAACACGTTCTGGATCGCTGTTCTCCCGGTGCTGCAGCTGGTGCCGGACGACATGATGCTCTCTGCGCTGTTCGGCGGTGTGCTGATGGGAGCCGGCATCGGTCTCGTCTTTATCGGAAATGGTACGACGGGCGGAACCGATATGATGGCGGCACTGATTCAGAAAAAGCTGCGCCACTATTCCGTTGCACAGGTGATGCAGGTGCTCGACGGCGCCATCGTCATCGCCGGTATTTTCGTCTTCGGTATTCACGCTTCGCTCTATGCGATCGTGGCGATCTATGTGACGACGAAGGTGACGGACGCACTGATGGAAGGTATGAACTACGCGAAATCCGCGTTTATCATTACCTCGCAGCCGGATCAGATCTCCAATGTGCTGATGCAGGAGCTGGACCGCGGCGCATCCGGTATTCACATTAAGGGAATGTACACCGGAGAGGAGCGTGTGATGGT
Organism: bacterium; assembly: GCA_963596755.1. GTDB lineage: Bacteria > Bacillota > Clostridia > Lachnospirales > Lachnospiraceae > Fusicatenibacter. The sequence goes on along the minus strand of CAVBNJ010000022.1, from coordinate 8,269 downwards.
ATTCTGTGTAGTTGGCAAAAAGCAGATCCCGCAGCTCAAACAGATCGTAGGAGCGATCGACCCGGACGCATTTGTCGTTGTGTCCGATGCAAGAGAGGTCCTGGGAGAAGGCTTCCAGACCGATTTTTCATAAGGTTTTTACGTATTTTGTGGTATAAATGTTGTATTTTCTCTTCCTTTTTTGTCTATTTTGTATTAAAATAGGTGTATCTATGAGGTGCATTGCATCAGGCGCAGAACCATGGGGTGTGGGAGTGCGGATGCAGCCGGAGACAAACTATAGGATGAAAGAGGGAAGAAAATATGATTTCAAATCAGATTTTACAGAGTACCATTGAGGGAATCAAAAACATTTCGCGTGTCGAACTCTGCGTGACTGATGTGGAAGGAAAAGTTCTGGTAACGACTTTTCCGGAGGTTGAGATCAGCAAGAATGATATTGTAACATTTGCGCAGTCTCAGGCAGATTCCCAGACCATGAAAAATTATCAGTTTTTTAAAGTATACGATGAGCACCAGTTAGAGTATATTCTGGTTGTAAAAGGCGGAAACGACGATATTCACCTGATCGGAAAGATGGTTACGTTCCAGATCCAGGGACTTCTTACCGCCTACAAGGAGCGCTTCGATAAAGACAACTTTATCAAGAACCTGCTGCTCGACAACCTGCTGCTGGTCGACATCTACAACAGGGCGAAAAAGTTACATATTGAAGTGGAAGCACGCCGCCTTGTATTTATTCTTGAGACAAATCCGGATAAGAACAGCGGGGCGCTCGAGAGCGTCAAGAGCCTGCTCGGTACCAAATCCGGTGACTTTATAACCGCAGTCGATGAGAAAAACATTATCATCGTCAAGGAACTTGCTCCAGGTGAGGATTATGCCCAGATGAACAAAGTGGCAGCCACCATTCTGGAAGCAGCAGGAAGAGATGAGGAGGGGAAAACCCACGTTGCTTACGGTACCATTGTCAAGGAGATCAAAGAAGTTTCGCGTTCCTATAAAGAAGCCAGAATGGCGATGGACGTCGGAAAAATCTTCTCCGCTGAGAATGATATCTATGCATACAGCTCACTGGGTATCGGCCGTCTGATTTACCAGCTTCCGATCCCACTGTGCAAAATGTTCATCAAAGAAATTTTCGGCAACAAATCGCCGGATGATTTTGATGAGGAGACACTGACAACGATCAATAAATTCTTTGAAAATTCTCTGAATGTCTCGGAAACTTCGAGACAGCTTTATATACACCGAAATACCCTTGTCTATCGGCTGGATAAGCTGCAGAAGAGCACGGGACTCGATCTTAGAGTTTTTGAAGATGCGATCACATTCAAGATTGCGCTTATGGTCGTGCAGTACATGAAATACATGGAAACGCTCGATTATTAAGCAAAGACCCTTGAAGGAGGAATTGCATGATAACATTAGATAGTGTAAGTAAGAGTTACGCGAAAGGCCAGCCGGCCGTTAACAACGTATCCTTACACATCGAGAAGGGGGAATTCGTCTTTATCGTGGGAAACAGCGGTTCCGGCAAATCGACGCTGATCAAGCTGCTTTTGAAGGAACTCGAGCCCACATCCGGTACCATCAAGGTAAACGGACAGATCTTAAATAAAATGAAGCGCTGGAAAGTACCGAAATACCGCCGCGGTGTCGGCGTCGTATTCCAGGACTTCCGTCTTTTAAAAGACCGCAACGTCTACGAAAACGTAGCGTTCGCACAGCGCGTCATCGAAAAACCGAACCGCGTGATCAAAAAGCGCGTGCCGGAGGTTTTAACCCTTGTCGGCCTGGCAGAAAAGTACAAATCCTTCCCGAAGGAGCTTTCCGGAGGAGAGCAGCAGAGGGTTGCGGTTGCAAGAGCGATCGTCAACCGGCCTGACATCCTTCTGGCGGACGAGCCGACCGGAAACCTGGATCCGGGCAACTCCATGGAGATTATGAAACTCCTGGAAGAGATCAACAACAGAGGAACGACCGTTCTTGTGGTAACCCACAACAGGGAGATCGTCAACTCCATGAAAAAACGCGTGATTACCATGCGAAAAGGCGTGGTAGTCAGCGATGAGAAGGAGGGCGAATACCATGAGGTTTAGTACATTAGGCTACAGCATCAAACAGGGTGTCAAGAATATCTGGAGAAACAAGATGTTCTCTCTGGCATCCATCGCAACCATGGGAGCCTGTATCTTTCTGTTCGGTATCTTTTTTGCGGTCGTCATCAACTTCAACTACATCGTAAAAAATGCCGAGACGGATGTGTCCATGACCGTCTTCTTCAACGAGGATGCGGACCAGGCGACGATCGATGAGATCGGAACAGAGATCAAGGCAAAGACCGATATTGTCAAAGAATGTAAGTACGTTTCCGCGGATGAGACGTGGGAAAACTTTGCAAAACAGTATTTCGAGGGAAAAGAGGAGTACAAGGACGGCTTTAAGCCAAACGACAACCCGCTTGCAACTTCCGCGCACTACGAGGTTTACGTCTATCAGGTAGAAACCCAGGATGCCCTGGCAGAGTACATCCGTTCTCTGGACGGCGTCCGTGAGGTAAAACAGGCTGAGGGCGCAACGACGACACTGTCCACGATGAACCGTGTCATCGGCTACGTTTCCATCGCGATCATCCTGATTCTTCTCGCCGTATCTGTTTTCCTGATCAGCAATACCGTCACAATCGGTATTTCCGTCCGGAAAGAGGAGATCGGTATCATGAAACTGATCGGTGCGACGAACCTGTTCGTCCGTGCTCCGTTCCTGATCGAGGGTATCCTGATCGGACTTGTCGGAGCAGCGATTCCGCTGGGACTTCTGTATGTCGTTTACAACAGAGTCATCAGCTACGTTATGACGGAGTTCAGCGTACTGTCAAACTTCATGGCATTTATGCCGGTATCGGCCGTATTCCGGATTCTGCTTCCGGTCGGACTGATTCTCGGTATGGGAATCGGACTCGTCGGCAGTATCTTTACGATTCGAAAACATCTGAAAGTCTGATAGGATTAGACAATATAATAAATAAAAATAAGTGTCCCGGAATCCGTCAAAAGATTCCGGGATCTTTCGATTGGAGGCATATTTTGGAAGAACTGATGAAGGAAGAAAAGGAAAAGCCGGAGGCGGCAAAACCTGCAAAATCGAAAAAGCGCCGCAAGAAAAATCGAAAAAATGAGATGCGGAAGAGCTACTTTGCAGGCATGATTTCGATGCTGGCGATTGTGCTGATTATCGCGGTCGGAACGACGTTTCTCTGGCCGGGCAGCAGCGCCGATCATCCCGGCGGCTTCTGGTCATGGCGGAAGACGGCGGCAATCAAAGCGATGATCAGCCAGCTCTACGCGGGCGATGTGGACGACACAGAGCTGTCCGATGCGATGTACAAAGGTCTGATCAGCGGCCTTGGTGACAAGTATTCGACGTATTACACGAAAGAGGAATATGAAGCGATCAAGACAGCGCAGGAGGGCTATTATCAGGGCATCGGTGTCACGGTGACGATGGACGGCGACAAGCTGCAGGTCACCGGCGTGCAGGACGATACCCCGGCGGCAAAGGCCGGCATTCAGGCGGATGACCGCATTGTGAAGATTGACGGGCAGACACTCGAGGGCTTGAGTCTTAACGACGCGGTCGGCCTTCTGAAAAACAGCGAGAACGATACCGTGACGCTTTCCATCGAGCGCGGGTCGGAGACGATCGAAACGGAAGTTACCAAAGAGAAGATCGAGGCGATCGTGGCAGACGGAAAAATGCTGGACGACAAGATCGGCTATCTGGCGATCAGCGAGTTTACCGGCCTTACCTCCGACCAGTTCCAGGCGGCATACCAGTCGCTGCAGGAGCAGGGCATGGAGCGGCTGATCATCGACCTGCGCGGCAATCCGGGCGGCCTTGTGACTTCCGTCTGCGATACGCTGCGCCAGATTCTGCCGGAGGGCCTCATTGTTTATACCGAGGACAAAAACGGCAAGCGCGAGGAGTACACCTGCGACGGCGACACGCCGATCTCGATCCCACTCGTCGTGCTGGTAAACGAAAATACAGCGAGTGCGGCGGAAATCTTCACGGGAGCAGTCAAGGACTACGGCATCGGAACGATTGTCGGCACGACGACGTTTGGAAAAGGCATTGTCCAGAACACATTCCAGCTCTCCGACGGCAGTGTGGTGAAGCTGACGATTGCGCATTATTACACACCGCTCGGCAACGACATTCACAAAGTCGGCATCACCCCGGACGTCGAAGTGGAGCTGCCGGACGACGCAACGAGCGATGTCCAGCTGGAAAAAGCACTGGAAGTTGTAAAAGGACTGGAATAAACAAGAATTTTCACAGAAAAGCAGGAAAAAGGTAGGAAAAAAAGCACGAACGTGTTATCTTAGTAGAGGAGCCGAAAAAGCATGGTGACAGCGGCTCCGAAAAGAAAGTGAGGAAAAACAGATGAACTTTACAGAAAGAAGAAAACAGGTTTTTGATAAAATGGACCAGAATTCCGCTCTGATTTTATTCTCCGGAATTGAACTGCATGTCAGCGCAGACGAATATCTGCCGTTTGAAGCAAACCGCAACTTTTTCTATCTGACCGGCCTTCGCAGAGATCACATGATCCTGATGATGAAAAAGACCGCAAAAGAGGAAAAATCCATCCTGTTCATCGAAGAAGCTGATCCGAACCAGGAGAGATGGTTCGGAAGAAAGGTAACCGTTTCCGAGGCACAGGAGATCACCGGAATCGACGACGTTCGTTTCCTGGATTCCTTCGAGGGCATGGTAAACCGTATCATGGCACGCGAGGACATCGGAACCCTGTATTTCGACTGCTACCGCTATCAGGTCGAGGATCTGCCGGACTACAATCTGGTGCAGGCAGAGGAGTTCGCAAAGAAATTCCCGGGCAGACCGATCAAAAACATTGCGCCGTATATCGCAGAGCTGCGTATGCAGAAAGATGAGGATGAGATTGCACTCGTCCGCCAGGCGATCAAGATCACAGACGATGCGCTGAAATTCGTGATGAAGAATCTGAAACCGGGCTGCACCGAGTATCAGGCACAGGCTGATTTCGAGTACAAGATCTTCCACGAGGGAGCAGACGGAACCGCATTCCCGACGATCGCAGGAAGCGGCGCAAACGGAACGATGCTGCACTACGACACCAACCGCGACGTGTGCGAGGATGAGACCCTGCTTCTGATGGACCTCGGCGCAAAATTCCAGGGCTACTGCGCAGATATCACCAGAACATATCCGGTCAACGGAAAATACACCGACCGCCAGAGACAGGTTTACGATGTTGTTCTTGCCGCAAACCGCGCAGTCGCAAAAGCAGCAAAACCGGGCATGACGTTAAAAGAACTCGATGACATCGCAAAAGATGTTCTCGGCGAGGGATGCGTAAAACTGGGTCTGATTGATAAAAAAGAGGATGTCGGAACATACTATATGCACGGTGTTTCCCATCACCTCGGCATCGACGTACACGATGTTACCGCGGCATGGAATGATAAACTTCGTCCGGGCGCAATCATCACCGACGAGCCAGGTCTTTACATTGATGAGTGGGAGATCGGTATCCGGATCGAGGACGATCTTCTGATTACCGAGGACGGATGCGAAGTTCTTTCCGAGAACCTGATGCGTGATCCGGACCAGATTGAAGCCTTTATGCAGGGAAAAGAGGCGTAAGAAAAAACTACGGAGGATGAGATAACAATGAAAATTGCAGTCACATACGAGAATGGAAATATTTTCCAGCATTTTGGAAAAACAGAGAGCTTTAAAGTATATGAAGTGGAAGACAACAAGGTTGTCGGAAGCGAAGCAGTTGCTGCTAACGGAAGCGGCCACGACGCACAGGCAGGCCTTCTGTCCGAACTGGGCGTTGATGTCCTGATCTGCGGCGGAATCGGTGCAGGAGCACAGGCAGCCCTTGCAGACGCGGGAATCGAGCTCTGCGCAGGTGCAGAAGGAGATGCGGACGCAGCGGTTGAGGCTTACTTAAACGGAACGCTCGTTTCCAACGAGGCAGCCTGCGACCACCACGAGGAAAGCCATTGCGGCGATCACTGCGGAAGCGGTGAGGAAGAAAGCGGATGCGGCGGTGCCTGCGGAAGCTGCGGCGGCGGATGCGGTGCGCCGACTCCGATCATGGAAGGAAAGAATGTCGGAAAAACCTGCCGTACCCATTACAGAGGAACCTTCAACGACGGAAGCCAGTTTGATTCTTCCTACGACCGCGGCGAACCGCTCGAATTTATCTGCGGAATCGGCCAGATGATCCGCGGCTTTGACGCGGCAGTTGCCAATATGGAAGTCGGCGAAAAAGTCAGCATCCATCTGATGCCGGAAGAAGCTTACGGAATGCCGGACCCGAACGCAATTTTCACCGTTGCGATCGCACAGCTTCCGGGAGCAGAGGAAGTAGAAGTCGGACAGCAGGTCTATCTGCAGAACCAGTACGGCCAGCCGTTCCCGGTAAAAGTTACCGCAAAGGACGAGACCAACATCACCTTCGATGCCAATCATGAGATGGCTGGAAAAGAGCTGAATTTTGAGATTGAGCTGGTAGAAGTGAAATAAAAAAATGCATGAAAAAGAGTGCCGGAACGTAAGTGTCCGGCGCTCTTTTTTTGCACGCAAAAAAATCAACGATTCCCATTTCTGATTTCCGGTATTTTTTGTAAAACTAAACAAAAAATGACCAAAATTCATTTTTTATCATTTCAAATATTGACTATTAGTCATTTAAGTTGTAAGATGTGGTACTAGAAAAGAAAGTTAAAAATGAATCAGAGGAGATGAATGAAAATGGTTAAAGTTGGCAAATGGATTGCCAAGCACAGGATTCTGATGCTGATCATTGGATTTCTGCTGATTATTCCGTCCATCATCGGAATGGCAGCAACGAAAGTAAACTATGATCTGCTCAGCTATCTGCCGGAGCACCTGGAAACCGTAAAAGGACAGGACATTCTGGTAGATGAATACGGCATGGGTGCGTTCTCCATGGTTGTTGTGGAAAACATGGAAATGAAGGATGTACAGAAACTCGAAGAACAGTTTGAACAGGTAAACCACGTAAAAGAAGTTTTATGGTATGACGATGTGGCAGACATCAGCGTACCGATTGAGATGGTGCCGGAGAAACTCCGGAAAGCATTCTACAATGGGGATGCAACCATGATGCTCGTTCTGTTCGACAACACGACGTCCTCCGACGACTCCATGGAGGCCATCGAGGAGCTTCGTAAAATTGCGAACAAACAGTGCTTCATCGGCGGTATGACAGGCGTTGTTACCGATATCAAAAACGTAGCACTGCAGGAGCTGCCGGTTTACGTTGTGATCGCCGCACTCTTAAGTCTCGTTGTCATCGAGCTGACCTCGACTTCCTTCGTAGTTCCGATCCTGTTCCTTTTAAGTATCGGACTTGCGATCCTTTACAACCTCGGAAGCAACGTTTTCCTTGGTGAGACTTCCTACATTACAAAAGCGCTGACCGCGGTGCTGCAGCTCGGTGTTACGATGGACTACTCCATCTTCCTGCTGAACAGCTTCGAGGAGAATAAAAAGCGTTTCCCGGATGACAAAGAGCGTGCGATGGGTCATGCGATCGCCAACACGTTCAAGTCCGTAGCCGGAAGTTCCGTTACCACCGTAGCCGGATTCCTGGCGCTGTGTGTTATGACATTTGCCCTTGGCCGTGACCTTGGTATCGTTATGGCGAAAGGTGTTCTGATCGGCGTTGTCTGCTGCGTTACCGTCCTGCCGTCCATGATACTGGTATTCGACAAAGCCATCGAGAAGACAAGACATAAACCGCTGGTAAAGAGCATGGATAAACCGTCCGCGTTCATTACCAAGCATTACAAAGCATGGATCGTAATCTTCCTGGTCCTGCTGTTCCCGTCCATTTACGGAAACAATCATACACAGATTTACTACAACATCGCACGTTCCCTTCCGGCTACCCTGGACTGCAACGTGGCAAACGATGAGGTAAAAGCACAGTTTGATGTCAGCAACATGCACATCATTATGATGGACCGCAATCTGGATTCCAAGCAGAAAAAGAAAATGCTGGATGAGGTCGATCAGGTAGAAGGTGTGAAATCAACCATCAGCATGAGTTCTCTGCTCGGCCCGACCATTCCGGAGTCCATGATCCCGGAAGACCTTCGAAGCATGCTGCAGAGTGATGACTACGAGCTTGCGTTCGTCAGCTCGGAATATGAGTCTGCAACGGATGAAGTAAACGCAC
>CAVBNJ010000021.1:0-17263 GCA_963596755.1 bacterium | reverse complement strand
TTGTGTGGCAGTGATCTGGAGGGGGCTGGATGTCTTTACCTCGACCATTCTGGTGTCGTTCATCATTATTCTGACAAGCTGGATGAACTGGTGGGATTCCCTTACGTTATACGCAGCCGGTTACGTCGGATTTATTCAGAATAACGTGTTCGTCCTCGTCATCGGTGCCGTATTCGGTGAGCTGATGGCAGCATCGGGATGTGCGGAATCCATCGCGAACGTCATCACAGAAAAAATGGGTGCCAAACGGGTCATTTTATCGATCGCACTCATTACGACCATCTTTGTATACGTTGGTGTATCCGGTTTTGTTGTACTCTTTGTTATGGCGCCGATTGCAACCATTATGATGAAACAGGCAGGATATCCTTACCGGATGATTCCGGCCATCATCTTTATCGGAGCAACGTGTTCGGCCATGATTCCGTATGCGATCAACATTACCAACATTATGCCGGCACACTATCTTGGAACGTCCATGGGGTCTGCGCCGATCCTCGGATGGGTTGCGTTTCTGGTATCGTTTGGCTTAGGGTACTGCTACATGGTTCATGCAGCCAGAAAAGCGGCAGTCAAAGAGGGAACGGCAATTGATGAATCCAAACCGGTTAAGATCACACCGACGAGAGACGATCTTCCGTCCTTTGGAATTGCAGTCATTCCGTTTATTCTTGTAGTAGCCCTCGTGCTGGGACTTTCGAATCTGACGGACATGAACACCAATGCCGTCGTCGTACTCAGTATGTTTATCGGTTCGCTGGCAATCGGCGTATTCTGTCACAGACAGATCGGTGAGTGGAAGAAGGTTCTGGAAAAAGGCGTCAATAATGGAATCGGAGCAACGGTGATGGCAGCTGCTATCCTTGGATTCTCCGGCGTTCTTCAGGCATGCCCTGGATTCCAGGCCATCATTGATTTTGTCATGAATTTAAAGATGAATCCGTATCTGACTGAGTTTTTCGGCCTGAATATCCTGGCCGGTATCCTGGGAAGCGGAACATCTGCCATTGCGATGTTCTTCGAACATTTATCCGACGGACTGCTCGCCAAAGGAGCCAATGCAGGAGCACTCCACCGTCTGGCACCGGCGTGTGCAACGGGTATGAACACGCTGCCGAATGCAGGTGGAATGGTTGCGCAGCTTCACTGGATGAAATTATCTCTGGCAGAGAGCTACTGGTATGTATTCGTAACTTCGGTGCTCGCGCCGATCGTCGGATCGCTTGCGGCGGTTCTTGTCGCGATGATTCTTTATTAAGCAGAAGGCGAAGCACCGCCGCGAAACTGGTTTAAAACCAGTTTCCGGCAACGGTCCACAGCCAGTAAAACAAACCGAGCAGCCAGCTCGCAAAGACACCGTACAGAATGACAGGTCCGGCGATGGTGAAAATTTTTGCACCGATGCCGAAGACCTGTCCTTCTTTTTTATACTCAATCGCCGGTGCCGCAACCGAATTGGCAAAGCCGGTGATCGGGACGAGCGCGCCGCAGCCGGCGAAGGTGACGATTTTCTGATAGATGTTCAGGCCGGTCAGGATTACACTGCACAGAATCAGAATCAATGAGCACCAGGCGCCGGCATCATCTTTGTTGAGCGAAAACTGCGTTTTTCCGACATGGAGGAGAATCTGCCCGACAACGCAGATCAGACCGCCGACGACAAATGCTTTTGCCATATTACAGAAGAGGTTCTGTTTGGGCGTCACCTCTTTGACATACTGTTCGTATTCTTTTTTTGCCCGTTCACTTTTTAAACTCTGCATTACCTCTTACCTCCAGTTCTTACTTTAATCCACTTGCAAAATAATAAAGCGAGCCCGCAATTTTCCCGGCCGCCATACAGAGAATCACAAACGGCAGTCCGCGCGTCAGGCCGATCCGGCGGCAGAGGATCGAAAACAAATTGACGACCTCGCCGAGCGCGATGATCCAGCTTCCGAGATAAACGCCAGCAAAAAGCCAGAACGCACCAAGAACCCAGGACGGCAGTGCCAGCGAGATATCGCTGATCGAGAGAAGATCACCGAACAACGCACCCGCCATACAGCAGCATTCATAAAACCGCAGGTTTTTCGCCGTCTTTGTGATCCCGGCGTACCGCGTCACGATACCAAGGCCGATCACAAGGGCTACAAGGCCGCTCGCGACGAAAAAGCCAAGGCTAAGACCGGCTGGGATGAGCAGGATCTCTGGCAGGATTCGCATGAAAAGCCTCCTTTCCGGCGCGGTCGCTCTGTTCAATGATGGTGGTATCAATATCATCCTCATAGACACGCATTTCCACCTCAAGCGGCGTCGGATCCTGCGTGAATTTACGCCTGCCGAAATGATTGAAATAGAGTACAACGCCAAGTCCGATGCCGATCGAATAGGAAATTTCCAGCACCGAAAAGCCGGGTGTCATCTGCGGCAGAAAGCGTTCGTAGATGCCGGAAAACAGCTCGCGGACGCCGATGTCGGTATGAAACGTCATAATGGAAAAAGCGGTTCCGATGAACGTGAGGATGCCGACGAGAATCGTTTTGCACCAACTGAGCCACGTCTTTTTCTGACGCGGGTCCTCGTACGTTAAAATAAAGTTCGGTTCGCCGATGTGGGTGACATCGACGTGTTCCTCGGCCTCGGTGATAAGGCGGACGAGCGTGGACGCGGAGCAGACGTACCGTCCGTAGCCGTCATCGGGAAGATGCGCCACGCGGCGGACCTGATTGCGCGCAAGCACGGCACCATCCGAACAGGAAAGCTGCGCCACATCGCCGAGTGTCACGACGGGACTGGTGATTTTGATATTCCGCTCCGTCTGAAGATACAGCATTTCACTCATGAAAAAGATTCCTCTGAAAAATTTCTGAAACAAAGATTTTCGTGCTACAGCGTACAGAGTGCCCCGAAACTGGAAAAATCATGCGTAAGAACAGAAAAAACGGAAATACTGAAGGTCAGAAATCGTAAGAAGTAAAATCACAAAAACGGAGGAATTTGCCGATGAGACAGATGACAGGAAAGCAGAGCATCTCGTTCGCGGAACCCGTCTATATTGAGGGCAGTGCGGCGATTGTAGGAGAAAAAGAAAAGGAGGGGCCGCTCGGCGAATACTTTTCGCACACGCTGTCGGACCCGATGTGCGGACAGGAGAGCTGGGAGGAGGGCGAGAGTGAACTGCAGCTTGCGACGGCAAAGCTGGCACTGCAGAAAGCAAATGTGAAGCCGGAGCAGATCCGCATGATTTTTGCGGGAGACCTTCTGGCGCAGTCGATCGCGTCGTCGTTCGGCCTTGTGGACTTAAACTGCCCGCTCTACGGCCTGTTCGGCGCATGCTCGACGATGGGGGAGGCGCTTTCACTTGGTGCCATGGCAGTCGCGGGCGGCTATGGTGACCGGATTCTCGCGGTGACATCGAGCCACTTCGGAACGGCGGAGAAGGAGTTCCGCTTTCCGCTTGCCTACGGAAATCAGCGCCCGCCGTCCGCGAGCTGGACGGTGACGGGAAGCGGCGCGTGTGTGCTCGGAAAAACGAAGAGCAGGGTAAAAATCACCGGCGTGACGACGGGAAAAATCATCGATTACGGCTTAAAAGACAATCAGAACATGGGTGCCTGTATGGCGCCGGCCGCGTGCGATACCATCTATCAGAATCTTGTCGATTTTAACCGTGAACCGGCCGATTACGACCGCATTGTGACCGGGGACCTCGGCATCGTGGGACGGGAAATTCTGCTCGAGCTGCTGAAAAAGAAGGGATACGACATCTCGGAGCAGCACAGCGACTGCGGTATGCTGATCTTCGATCCGGCAAAACAGGACACCGGTGCGGGCGGAAGCGGCTGCGGCTGTGCAGCGTCGGTTTTCACATCATATCTGATTCCGAAACTCGAGAGCGGAGAATGGAAGCGTATTCTCTTCGTGCCGACAGGGGCATTGATGTCGAAGGTGAGCTTTCAGGAGGGCAGCAGTGTGCCGGGCATCGCGCAGGCGGCAGTCGTGGAACGGGAGGAGGACGAATAAGATGGGAAGTTTTATGGAATATTTCAACGCATTCTGGGTCGGCGGCCTGATCTGTGCCCTGTGTCAGATCCTGCTGGACCGCACGAAAATGCTGCCGGGGCGGATCATGGTGACGCTTGTGTGCACGGGCGCGGTCTTAAGTTTTCTGGGACTTTATGATCCGTTTGCCGAGTACGCCGGGGCAGGAGCGTCGGTGCCGCTGCTCGGGTTCGGCCATCTTCTGTTTCAGGGCGTGAAGGACGCGGTAAAGGAAAGCGGCTTTTTAGGGCTGTTCCAGGGCGGCCTGAAAGCGGGCGCAGTGGGAACGTCGGCGGCGCTTGTTTTCGCGTATCTCGCAAGCTGGATTTTCCAACCGAAGATGAAAAAATAGCGGGTGAAAATTGCAGGAAAAGGCGCGGACTGGTATAATAAGGGAAAAGCCGCCGGAGACGGCAAAAAGAGAAAAGCGGGGATTGGCAGATGAAAACGAGAGAAGAAGCATTAGCCTACGGTCTTTCCTTCCCGGACACATATCAGGAAGCGCCGTTTCATGATGACAACTGGCAGCTCGTCCGTGTGACGGGGAGTAAAAAGGCATTTCTGTGGGTCTATGAAAAGGACGGCATCATTCAGCTGAATGTGAAGGCAAACCCGGAGTGGAGAGATTACTGGCGCGGGGCATTCGCGTCGGTGATCCCCGGGTATCATCAGAATAAGGAGCACTGGAACACGATTCTCCTCGACGGAACCGTGCCGGATGACGCGGTGCGCACAATGATTGCCGAGAGCTACGATGTGATCACGGACAGCCCGACGAAACGGATCTACGAGGCAGTAAAGCGGATTCCGCGCGGAAAAGTGGCGACATACGGCCAGGTGGCGGCACTCGCAGGCGAACCGAAGATGGCGCGCGCGGTGGGAAACGCCTTACATAAAAACACAGATCCGGAGCACGTTCCGTGTTACCGCGTGGTAAATTCCAAAGGCGAACTGGCCGCAGAGTTTGTTTTCGGCGGAGCAGGAAAACAGGCGGGGATGCTGGAGGCGGACGGCATTGTGCTGGAAAATGGACGGGTCAATTTAAAGAAATACGGCATCAACGTGGAAGAGATGCTGGCCCAGCGGGAACTGGAGCGCTCCTGAAAAAGATAAAAGACGGATAAGAAGAAAGACCGAGACGGCAGAGAAAACTGCACGTTTCGGTCTTTGGCTATGTTGCTTATAAAACTGGAAAAACAAAATTATTTCGCATTGAAAACATACTTATCCATGCGGTCAAACGCCTCTTTTACGAGCACATGCGGCAGTGCCAGATTCAGGCGGATCGCATACGGTCTGTGGAACGGCCGTCCGTCCTGCCAGATGACGCCGACAGCGACACCGGCTTTCAGAAGTGTATCCATATCGGTTTCATGCTCTTTGCACCACTCTTCGCAGTCCAGATACAGCATATACGTTCCTTCCGGTTTGGAAAGCTTCACGCCCTTGAAGTGCTCGATAATGTAGTTATACGCATAGTCCGCATTCGATTTCAGCACCTCGCGCAGCTCATCCACCCACTGGTATCCCTCCGGACGGTAAGCGCCGATCAGGGCATGAACGGAGAGCACGTTCGGGGAATTGTAGTGGGAGAGGGACGAAGCCTTCTCCACGCGGTCGCGCAGCATGCGGTTGTAGATGATGTGGTAGGAACCGACAAGACCTGCGAGGTTGAAGGTCTTGGACGGTGCATAAAGCGCGATGGTACGCTCGCGTGCATCTTTGGAAACGGACTGGGTCGGGATGTGTTTGAAGCCCGGCAGTGTCAGGTCAGACCAGATCTCATCGGAGATGACAACGCAGTCGTTTGCCTTGTAAATTTCCATCGCCTTTTCAATCTCCTCGCGCTCCCAGACACGGCCGGTCGGGTTGTGCGGAGAGCAGAAAATGGCGAAATGAATGTTGTTCTCTTTTAATTTGCGGTCCATATCGACGTAGTTCATGCGCCACACGCCGTTCTCATCCTGCACCAGATCGGAGAGAACGATATTGCGTCCGCAGTTCTCGAGTACGCCGGTAAAGCCGATATAAGTCGGGGAATGCAGCAGAATGGACTCACCCGGGGAAGTGAAAGCGGCAGCAGCGGAAGCAACGCAGCCGAGCACGCCGTTCTCATAGTTGATCGCCTCGCGCGGCAGATCTTCCACGCCGTTGCGCTCTTTCTGCCAGCGGATAATGCTGTCAAAATATTCATCCGGCAGATCGAAGTAGCCGAAATGCGGTTCGTTGGTTCTTGCATGAATGGCTTCCTGGATTGTCGGAAGAGATGGGAAGTTCATGTCGGCAACCCACATCGGGATGCGGGAAAATCCTTCTTTGACTTCTGCGTCCGGAATCGGGATCTGATCGACCGCGATGGCATCGTGACCGCTGCGGTTCATCAGAGATGTAAAATCGTATTTCATGGTAAAAACCCTCCTTTGTGTTTGATGTACTTTCGAAGAGATTCCGAAAGCACATGGAAAACCGGATGCAGATTCCTTCCCTCGTTGAAAGAAAAGCCTGCAGCCGGCTGAATACAAATATTATAACACGGAGGGAGATTTTCGTAAACAAAAAGAATGCGTTATTCCGCGCCGATCCAGTTGTCGCGGTTGATTGCCTCGGTATGGCTGGCGGTTTCATTCATGATCTTCTGCAGGTCCGACCGGTCATAGTTGACGATGCCCTTGCCGAGATATTCATGGCTGCCGCGCCGGAAGACGCTGACGACATCCCCTTTCTTGAAGTCGCCCTCGACCGCCACGATGCCTTTTGGCAGCAGGCTCTTTGCCTGGACAGAGAGCGCTTCTGCAGCGCCTTCGTCGACGTAGAGATTGCCGGCGCTCGGCGCATAGAAGGCCATCCATTGCAGACGGGTTTTCATATTGTGGCCGCTGGCGGTAAAGTACGTTCCTTTTGCCGTTCCCTTGACGGCGCGGACGATGTTGTTTTCCTCGGCGGAGGAGCAGATCAGAACCGGCACACCGGCGCGGGTAGCAAGCGAGGCGGCGGAGAGCTTCGTCGTCATACCGCCCGTTCCGTTGCCCGATCCGGCACCGCCTGCTGCAGCGGTGAGTTCCGGCGTGATTTCGTTTACCACATCAATATGGCGCGCGGTAGGATCACTCTTCGGATTGGCGGTGTAGAGCCCGTCGATATCGGTTAAAAGGATCAGAAGCGACGTATGCATCATCGCCGCAACCTGGGCGGAGAGGGTGTCGTTGTCACCGACTTTCAGCTCCTCAATCGCGATGGTATCATTCTCATTGATGATCGGAATCGCACCGCGTCCGAGCAGAACGGAGAGAGAGCCGAAGATGTTTTTGTAGCGGCGGCGGTCTTCGAAATCGCTGCGGTTTAAAAGAATCTGCGCGCACGGGATCTGGTACGCCATCAGATTTTTCGTGTACTCTTCCATCAGAAGGCCCTGGCCGACGGCAGCGGCTGCCTGTTTGTCGGAAATTTTCGTCGGGCGTTTTTTGAAGCCGAGACGGGAGAAGCCTGCGGCGATCGCACCGGAAGAAACCAGGATCACGTGGTGGCCGGCCGTCTGCAGCGCGGCGAGCTGGGTTGTAATGTTCCGTATCTTTTCCGCATCCATCGTTCCGTCCGAAAGCGTCAGGGAACTGGTGCCGACTTTTACAACAATAGTCTGTTTTTCCATACTGAAAACCTCGAAAGTAAAAAATGTTGTTTACGGGTGACAAAACCTTAATTACAGACACTTTAACACAGTACCGTGTGAGAGTCAAGAAGGCGTTACAATGCCGTTACATTTTACGTGAAAAAGTGATGAAAGATAGAAATTTGTTGCTGAAATTCTGAAAAAATGTGTTAGAATAGAAAACGAGAAAACAGTGCAGGACGGGACACGTTTCCGGACTGCAGCGGAAAAGGGAGTGAAAAATGGAGAAAAAGACAGAAGAAAGAGGCAGAGGCTGTATGACAACACTGTGTTACATCGAAAAGGACGACAGCTATCTGATGCTGCACCGCACCGTGAAAAAGAACGATGTCAATAAGGACAAGTGGATCGGTGTCGGCGGCCATGCCGAACTTGGCGAAAGCCCGGAGGAATGCGTGCTGCGCGAAGTAAAAGAGGAGACCGGCTACACGCTGACCAATTTCCGGTTCCGCGGTCTTGTCACCTTTGTGACAGAGGCGGAAAACAGCGGAGAGGTGGAGTATATGGAGTACATGGCCCTCTACACCGCCGACGGCTTCACCGGCGAGCCGATCGCCTGCGATGAAGGTGAGCTTGCCTGGGTGAAAAAAGAGGATGTCCTGCATCTGAATCTGTGGGAGGGAGACAAAATCTTTTTCCGCCTTCTGAACGAAGACGAGCCGTTTTTCTCCCTGAAACTGCGGTATGTGGGTGACACGCTCTCAGAGGCGGTCTTAAACGGAAAACAGATGGAGCTTTTTGAAGAGCGCCTGGGCGACGGCACGCCGACCGGAAATATCGTGGAGCGCGGCGTGGCGCACAGCGAGGGACGGTGCCATGGAACGGCGCACATCTGGATTGCGCGGGCAAATGACAAGAGCGGTTGTGAGGTACTGCTGCAGAAACGGAGTGCCTGGAAGGATTCGAATCCAGGCTGCTATGATATTTCCAGTGCCGGTCATCTCTCGGCGGGCGATTCGTATCTGGAAGGCGCCCTGCGGGAAATCGGTGAGGAGCTCGGCATTCACGCAGAAGCAGAAGATCTGCTGGATCTTGGCCTGCTGGAAAAAGTGTCGCACGGCGTGTTTTACGGAAAACCGTTCCATGATCATGAAGTCAGCGCCGTGTATCTTTACACACAGCCAGTCGAGGCGGACGAACTGCATCTGCAGGAATCAGAAGTAGAAGCAGTGCGCTGGATGGATCTGAAAGAGTGCCAGAAGGCAGTAAGAGAGGGGACAATTCCCAACTGTATTGATGTCCGGGAACTGGAAATGATTGAAGAAGCATGGTTTTCCGGAGAAAAAACAAAAGAACAGGAGTGAGAAGCAATGAAAGAAAACGGATTTATCAACGAGTTTAAGAAATTTATCATGCGCGGAAACGTCATGGATATGGCAGTCGGTGTTATCGTCGGCGGTGCGTTCACGGCGATCGTGACATCCCTGAACCAGGATATCCTGACACCGATTCTTGGAATCTTCGGCGGAACCGATTTTTCCAACCTGAAAATCACGCTTGGAATGGGCGAGAATGCGCCGGTTCTGTGCTACGGAAACTTTATCACGGCAGTCCTGAACTTTCTGATCACCGCATTCGTGATTTTCTGCCTCGTGAAAGCGATCAACACGATCAGCGAGAAGCTGACACCGAAGCACGAGGAAGAGGAGGCAGCGCCGACTACAAAGATCTGTCCGTACTGCAAGAGTGAGATCGATATCGAGGCAGTCAGATGCCCGCACTGCACATCCATTCTGGAGGACGAGGCAGCAAAAGAGGCGGCAGCCACTGCTGAAAAATAAAAAGAGATGTATGAAAAAAAGTCACCGGTTCGAAAGGGAACCTGGTGACTTTTTTGTATCGCATAAATGCATTTTGAATTTCTTATTTCGCTGCTGCCTTTACCTGGGTAAACAGTCCGGATTTCTGAAGAGCCGGGCGCAGTGCCATGTAGATGACAACGGAAGCGATCGTGGAAAGTACGGCGTTGATGGAAGTTGCCGCTACGTTCCAGCTTAAGGTAACCTCTGCTGCCGGTTTTCCAAGAAGAACCAGTTTGTAGAAGTAACCGATGAGCGGATCGAAGATCACATTGAACAGAAGCCCGCCGATGGCTGCAAGTAGTGCCCATTTGAAGATCTGTTTCTGATCGGTCTGCTCGTTGATTTTACCGATTTTGTGTGCGATCAGTCCTGCGATGAGGCCGATGCAGAATTTTAAGAGGAAGGTCTTTGGTGCGTAAACAACGTAGACCGGATCGAGAAGATCTCCGATGGTCATACCGATCGCACCGCCGATTCCGCCGTAAACGCCGCCGAGAATCAGTGCACCGAGCACACAGACAGCGTTTCCGAAATGGATCGAGGTTGCATCTCCACCCGGCAGCCAGATTTTAAACTGCAGGAAGGTGAACACCACGTAGGAAAGGGCTGCAAAGACACCTGTCATTGCGATTTTCCAGACTTTTTCATTTTTCATAACAACTCACTCCTTTGTATCTGGAACATTCGTTCCTTGATTGCACCTTATTATAGTGAGCCGTGTCGGCAAGGAAAAGGGTCAGTTTATAAATTTTTAATAAGTCCAGTTTCATGCCATATCCGGAAAAACAGCAGTCCAGAAGGTTATTTCTGGTACGATTTCATCTTCTCGTGCTCCGCTTTTAACTCCTTATAGAGCTGCAGAGAATTCCACGACTGGTTCTGTGCGGTGACAATGGCTTTTAAAGCGATCGGCGGCACTTTTTTCCGGCGCATTTCGGTGAGAAACAGATCGAGTTTCCGCTCAGAAAAGCCGGCCATCACCATCATCGGTTCGTCAAATTCGGCGCCGTCATAGGCTTCCGGGGATTCTGCAAATGCTTTATTCCCGGCAAGAAATCCGATCGACTGTAAGTATTGCTCCGGTTCTACGATGCGCACGCGGATGCCGAGCTTTAAGAGAACCGGTTTTAAAAGCGTGGCTGTTTTCGTTCCTTTTATCTGATATAAGAGTACGGTTTCCATGAGAAAAATCCTTTCCGTGGGCAGATTTCCGGACAGAATGCGCGGTCGCCCAAAACTATGATATAAGAAATGTTTTGGAAAAACAATACTTTTATGGTATCATAGGGAGGTACAATTGAGAACACAATAAATTTTGAGATAAAAGAGAAAGGAAACCAATAAAATGTGGATAGCAGATGGATGGAAAGATTATGAAGTGCTGGATACGTCCGGCGGAGAGAAGCTGGAGCGGTGGGGAGATTACCTTCTGGTAAGACCGGACCCGCAGGTCATCTGGAACACGAAGAAAGAAAATCCGGGCTGGAAAAAGAAAAACGGCCATTATCACAGAAGCAGCAAGGGCGGCGGAGAATGGGAGTTTTTCCATCTGCCGGAGCAGTGGGAGATCAACTACAAGGACCTGACCTTCCGCCTGAAACCGTTCAGCTTCAAGCACACCGGCCTCTTCCCGGAGCAGGCAACGAACTGGGACTGGTTCGGTGATCTGATCCGCCGTGCCAACCGCCCGATCAAAGTGCTGAACCTGTTCGCCTACACCGGCGGCGCAACACTCGCAGCAGCCGCAGCAGGCGCAAGTGTCACACACGTCGATGCATCCAAAGGCATGGTCAACTGGGCAAAAGAGAATGCCGCTGTGTCCGGCCTTTCGGACAAGCCGATCCGCTGGCTCGTGGACGACTGCACCAAATTCGTTGAGCGCGAGATCCGCAGAGGCAACCACTACGACGCGATCATCATGGACCCGCCGTCCTACGGAAGAGGACCAAAGGGCGAGATCTGGAAAATCGAGGAGTCGATTCATCCGTTCATCAAGCTATGTACACAGCTTTTAAGCGATGATCCGCTGTTCTTCCTTGTGAATTCTTATACGACAGGACTTGCACCGGCTGTCCTCACGTACATGATTTCGCTGGAATTAAAACAGTACAAAGGCCACGTAGAAGCGCAGGAAATCGGCCTTCCGGTCAAGTCGACAGGCCTCGTTCTGCCGTGCGGCGCATCGGGAAGATGGCAGTCGGACAACATCTAAAATGTCTTTAAACTGCGGATGTATGTCCGCCATACAAAAAACATTTGGCTGAAATTGCAGGAAATGAAGTATAAAACTGCAAAAAGTGGGATAAATTGCCGAAAAGTGCATAAAACATGCAAGTTCTCCTTGACAGAAACTCATGATCTGGTAAAATGGTCATTAGTTGAGCAATAAAACCTGAAAAACGGGTAAGGAAAGTATAAGGGAGGACGATTCATGAAACCGTATATCGAATGGACCAAAGAAGAATTAGTTGCCGAGAAAGCCAGACTGGAGCAGGAATTTGCAGAGGTAAAAGCAAAAGGCCTCAATCTGAATATTTCCAGAGGAAAACCTGCAGCAGCCCAGCTGGATCTTACGGAAGGAATGCTTACCGTTCTCTCGAAAAATGAAGACACCTTCGCAGAAGATGGAACCGACTGCCGGAACTACGGCGTACTGACCGGTATTCCGGAGGCAAAAAAACTGATCGGAGATATCTGCGAGGTTCCGGCGGAAAACGTCATCATTTACGGAAACGCCAGCCTTACCATTATGTTTGATACCGTATCCCGCTCATTCCTGAAGGGCGTTGCAGGCTGCACCCCGTGGAGCAAACTGGACAAAGTAAAATTCCTCTGTCCGGTACCGGGCTATGACCGTCACTTCGGTGTCACCGAGTATTTCGGCGTTGAGATGATCAACGTTCCGATGACCCCGGAAGGACCGGACATGGACATGGTAGAAAAACTCGTCGCAGAAGATGATGCCATCAAGGGAATCTGGTGCGTACCGAAATACTCCAACCCGCAGGGCTACACCTATTCCGATGAGACCGTCAGAAGATTTGCAAACCTGAAACCGGCAGCAAAAGACTTCCGTATTTTCTGGGATAACGCCTATATCATCCATCACCTGTATGAGAATAGAGAGGATCACCTTCTGAACATCATCGAGGAGTGCGAGAAAGCTGGAAATCCGGATATGGTATACGAGTTCGTATCGACCTCCAAAGTAACCTTCCCGGGCGCTGGTATCGCAGCACTTGTCACTTCGAAAGCAAATGTGGAAGAAGCAAAAGAATATATGAACTTCCAGATCATCGGCCACGACAAGCTGAATCAGCTGCGTCATGTGAAATTCTTCAAAAACCTGGACGGCGTGATGGAACAGATGAAAAAGCATGCGGACATCTTAAGACCGAAATTTGATACCGTTCATCAGGTTCTTGAAAAAGAACTCGGCGGACTGGGCATCGCTTCCTGGACGACACCGAACGGCGGATATTTCATTTCTTTTGATGCAATGGAAGGCTGTGCAAAGAAAATTGTTGCAAAAGCAAAAGAGGCTGGTCTTACCATGACAGGCGCAGGTGCAACCTATCCATACCACAACGATCCGCACGATTCCAACATTCGTATCGCACCGTCCTTCCCGACACCGGAAGAGCTGGAGATCGCAGGTCAGGTATTCGTGCTGAGCGTCAAACTCGTCAGCGTGGATAAAATTCTGGAAAGCAAATAAGCAATAAGTAAAATACAAAAGCCGGATTCTCCCGGGGACACAGTTTTTGTGAACCCCGGTGCAGGAGTTCGGCTTTTTTCTATAATAGAAAGAGAAAAGGGGGGAGAAGATGAAAAAGAAAGCGATTGGAATTGCGGCAGGACTCGTTTTTCTTGCGGCGGCCGGCGGCTATGCGGGCGTGGGGCATTATTATGCATCGCACTTTTTCCCGAAAACGGCTATTAATGGGCTGAACTGCGCGGGTCTGACGGCCGGGCAGGTGAAAGAGGAAATCCAGAAGCAGATTGTGGATTATACCCTCACCATTGCTGAGCGCGGTGGAAAAAGTGAGACGTTAAGCGGTATGGAGATCGGCCTTACGTATGTGGATGACCATGCGGTGGAAAAACTGCTGGATGCGCAGAACACGCTTGCGTGGCCGGCGTTTTTCTGGAAAGAGAAGGAGAACCAGGTGGCGGCGGATTCCGTCTACGATAAGGAGCTGGTGCGGGAAAAACTGCAGACGATGTCCGGGTTTCAGGAAGAGAAGCAGGAAGCACCGGCGGATGCGTATCTGACGGACGACGGAGCGGAGTATGTCATTGTGCCGGAGACGGAAGGGGCGCAGGTAGACTACGAACAGGCAGAGCAGGCTGTGATCGAGGCGCTGGACGGCGGAGCATTGCGGGTGGATCTGGAAGAAAAGGATGTTTACCGGAAACCGGCTGTCACCGGGGACGATGAGGCGCTGAACCGGGAAAGGGATGCGCTGAACCACCTGACCGCGGCGCGGATTTCGTATGTGATCGGTGAAAATCGCTATACGGTGGACCGTGCGACGCTGCAGAGCTGGCTCGTAAAAGGCGAGGACGGAACGTATACGATTTCGCAGGATGAGGCCGCCGGCTTTGTGCGCCATATGGCATACGAGACGGACACCTTCGGGCTGGCACATACCTTTAAAACAAGTCTTGGCGCGACGATCAGCCTGAATGCCGGCGGTGATTACGGCTGGTGCATCAACAAAGAGGAAACGACACAGGCACTTCTGCAGGCGATCGAGGACGAGACACAGGGAAATCTTGATCCGGTTTACCTCTACACCGCGAACGACCGATCAGCGAATGACATCGGAAATACATACGTCGAGGTGTGCATTTCCAGGCAGAAGATGTGGTGCTACAAGGACGGCGTTCTCGTGACGGAAACGCCGGTCACGACAGGAAATCATGCGACAGGCTACGACACCCCGGCCGGCAGCGTGTGGGCAGTGGATGCGAAAAAGAGCGACTACGATTTCAAACGTTACCAAAGCCACGTCATGTTCTGGCTGCCGTTCAACGGCGACGTCGGAATTCACGATGCAAGCTGGCGGACCGAGTACGGCGAAGACATCTATCTGACGAATGGATCGCACGGATGTGTGAATACACCGTACACAGAAGCAGAAAAAGTGTTCAACGCTATTGAAATTGGGGACCCGGTTATCGTATACTATAGCCTGGATGATGTAACAGGGCCGCAGCCCACACAGCAAAACGGTCTATAAAGATAAAGGAGATTAAAATAGATGAAGATAGCAGTATTAGCTGGAGGAACCAGCACAGAACGTTCCGTATCCATTACTTCCGGAACCATGGTATGCAAAGCACTCCGTGAGAAAAATCATCAGGCGATTCTGGTGGACATTTTCTGCGGAATTGATGTGAACGGAAATCTGGAAGATGCATTTGCAGAAGAGAACTACGACGTGGACAAAGCAGCAGAGTACATGCACAGCTTTGATGAAAAACTGGAGGAGATGATCGCATCCCGCCGCAGATTTTTCGGACCGAATGTACTGGAGCTCTGCGAGGCGGCAGACGTTGTCTTCCTTGCCCTGCACGGCGCAAACGGAGAGGACGGAAAGGTACAGGCAACGTTTGATCTGCTCGGCATTCCGTACACCGGAACTGGATATTTAAGCAGCGCCCTTGCAATGGATAAATCCATCACGAAACAGTTCTTCCGCGCACACAACGTGCCGACCCCGAACGGCGTGACCCTGAAAAAAGGCCAGGAGAGCGAGCCGCTTTCCAGTTTCGGACTGGAGCTTCCGGTTGTCGTAAAACCGTGCTGCGGAGGATCCAGCGTCGGTGTTTACATCGCGCATACAAACGAGGAATACTGGCAGGCCATGAAGGATGCGTTCTCCTATGAGCCGGAGGTTGTCGTTGAGGAGTATATCGAGGGAAGAGAGTTCTCCGTCGGCGTTGTAGACGGAAAAGCATACCCGATCATCGAGATCGCACCGATCGAAGGATTCTATGATTATACGAATAAATACAAAGCAGGATCGACCATTGAGACCTGCCCGGCTGTGCTGACCGAGGAGCAGACAAAAGAAATGCAGAAACACGCAGAGGACGGCGCAGCTGCCCTTGGCATCGAGAACTACTGCCGTCTCGACTTTATGATGCGCAAAGACGGAAGAATGTACTGCCTCGAGGCAAACACCCTTCCGGGCATGACTCCGACGAGCCTTCTGCCGCAGGAGGCACAGGTACTCGGTATTTCCTATCCGGAACTGTGCGAGCTGCTGATCCAGCTTTCTTTGAGAAAAAGAGGTAAGAACGCATGAAAAATATGACACTTGCGCACATCGCAGAGGTGTGCGGCGGAACATACTTCGGACCGGAAGAGAAGAAAACAGCGGAAGTCACTGATATTGTGACGGACAGCCGGAAAGCGGGAGAGGGAAGCCTCTTCGTGGCGATTCCGGGTGAGCGCGTGGACGGCCACAAATTTATCCCGAACGTGGCTGCTCAGGGCGCACTTGCCGTCATTTCCGAGCAGAAACTCGAAACGCCTCCGTGCCCGTATATTCTCGTGAAGGATTCCATGGAGGCCATCAAGGCGATGGCGGAATACTATATGCAGCAGCTCAATATTCCGGTTGTCGGCATTACGGGAAGCGTTGGAAAAACGAGCACGAAAGAGACGATCGCGTCGGTGCTGGCGCAGAAATACCGTGTGCTGAAGACGGATGCGAACTTCAACAATGAGCTGGGACTGTCACTCACCGTTTTCCGTCTGCGCGAGGAGGATGAGATGGCGGTTCTCGAGATGGGAATCGACGACTTCGGCCAGATGCACCGTCTGGCAAAAATCGCACGACCGGAGACGGCGGTGATCACAAATATCGGCTGGTGCCATCTGGAAAATCTGAAGACGCGAGACGGTATTTTACAGGCGAAGACGGAGATCTTTGATCATCTGCGTGAGAATGGACACATCATTATCAACGGAGATGACGACAAGCTGTCTACCGTGGGAACCGTTCACGGCATCGATCCGGTTCATTTTGGACTGGATGCGAAGAATGAATATTATGCCGATGAGATCGAGAGCCAGGGATTCCGCGGAATTTCCTGCCGGATTCATACGCCGCAGGGAAGCTTTACTGCGCTGATTCCGATTCCGGGACGCCATATGGTTTACAATGCTCTGGCCGGAACCGCAGTCGGATGCACGTACGGACTGACACTGGAGCAGATCAAACAGGGAATTGAGACGCTGCAGTCGGTGAGCGGAAGATTTCACATCATCGAGACGGGAAAATATACCGTTGTCGATGACTGCTACAACGCAAACCCGGTTTCCATGAAGGCATCCCTCGATGTCCTGAAAGAGGCGAAGGGAAGAAAAGTAGCTGTGCTCGGCGATATGGGCGAGCTCGGAACGGATGAGGCAGCGCTCCACGCAGAAGTCGGCACACACGCCGGAACCTGCGGCATCGACGCGCTCTACTGCGCAGGACCGCTCTGTGAGCACCTCGCAAAAGCAGCAAAAGAGGCTGATCCGAATCTGGAAATCCGCCACTTCGCAGACCGTGAGAGCCTGATGGCAGAACTGCCGAAACTCTTAAAAGACGGGGATCAGATTCTTGTGAAGGCATCGCATTTTATGGAGTATGGAAAGATTGTGGAGATGCTTGAAACAGCACAGAAATTATGATAAAATTTTAAAATGGAAAGTACCCATGACAGGGTGGCAGCCTCCCGAGCCAATGAATACATAGGAAGGGGCGCTAGG